>CAYPHP010000451.1:0-4326 GCA_964410045.1 uncultured Acidobacteriota bacterium
GAGTCGCGACGGTATGGAAATCGAAGGCCTGCTGCTCTACCCGGTCGGATACGAAGCCGGCAAGAAGTATCCGCTCGTCGTCAACGTCCACGGCGGGCCTTCCGGCGCCTACTTCCAGAGCTTCATGGCCGGATGGGGCAACTTCGGCCAGGTCTGGGCAGGCAAGGGCTGGCTGGCGCTTTATCCCAACCCGCGTGGCTCCACCGCGTACGGCGAGAAGTTTCAGCGCGCCAACATCAACGATTGGGGCGGTGGCGATTTCCAGGACATCCAGAGCGGCGTGGACCACCTGGTGGCCCAAGGCATGGCTGATCCTGCGCGCATGGCCCAGACCGGATGGAGTTACGGCGGATACATGACCGCCTGGACCGTCAGCCAGACCACGCGCTTCAAGGCTGCAATGGTCGGCGCGGGGCTCACCAACATGGTCAGCATGTACTCGACCAACGATTTGCAGAACACGCTCGACAGCTACTTCGGCGGTCCGCCGTGGAAGCAGATTGATCAGTACATGAAGCGGTCGGCGATGAACTACATTCATCAGGCACGGACGCCGACGCTGATCCTGCACGGCGGCGCGGACCAACGAGTGCCGCCCACGCAAGGTCAGGAGCTGTACTTCGGACTGAAGCAGCACAACGTGCCGGTGGAGTTTGTGCAGTTCCCGCGCGAGCCGCACGGGCTGGGCGAACCGCGTCACCAACTCGACAAGATGAAGCGCGAGTACGCTTGGATTTCCCGCTACACGTTGGGCGCGTCGCCGTCCGCTGCGCCGGCCGAGACGGTGAAAGTGGCTCCCGCAAACTTCAAGGACCTCGCGGAGACGATCGTCAGGTCGCTCGATGTGAAGTCCGGCGAGCGGGTAATGATGCATCTCGATCCCACGTATTATCCCGAGCTGGCCGACGAGTTGCGCCAAGCGCTATACCGTAAGGGCGCAGTGCAGGTCGGCGCGACGCTCGCCGACACCACAGGCTTTGGGAAGCTGCGCGGGGGCAAAGAGAGCGCCGATTACCAGCGAGTCCAGGGCGAGCTGTTCAAGAAGATGCTCGCTGACGCCGACATCTTCCTCTGGCTGCCGATGCGCGGCGATCGCGGTCTGCCGATCGAAAAGCTGATGGGCGAAGCGGCGTGGAAAGGCCGCGCGATCCATTTCCATTGGGTGGCCCAGCCGCTGCTGGGCAAGGGTCCGGAGGTGGCCGCGTGGCTGGTCTCGCTATATGAAGAAGCGTTGAAGGTGCCGCCCAGCACGCTCGGCCAGACTCAGGACAAACTGATCGGCGGCCTTCGCGCTGGGCGCGCGCGCCTGACCACGCCGGATGGCACAGACCTGACTTTCGAAGTCGGCAACCGTCCGTTCCACAAGAACGACGGGATCGCCACCCGGGAACGCGCCGCCATCGCCGAGCAGACCGGATCGCTGCGCGACCGCGAGTTTGAGTTGCCCGCCGGGGCTCTGCGCGTAATTCCGATCGAGGACTCCTGGAACGGGACGCTGGTCACCGGCGGCGCCAGGCTGATCTTCAAGAACGGACGCCTGACCGAAGAGAGCGCCAAGGCCAATCCGGAGTTCTATCAATCCTGGTCGAAGCAGACCGGCGACCGCGATCGCATCGGCGAGTTCGTGATCGGCACCAACCCCAAGCTGGTCCCGGTGGACAACGATGTGCTTCCCTACTACGGCTACGGCTCCGGCGTCGTGCGCATCGCGCTCGGCGACAACTGGGAGTCCGGTGGCAAAAACCGCTCGTCGCTCAACGAGTGGCTGTTTTTTCAAGGCGCCACGCTGGAGGTGGGGGGCAAGGTGTTGATCAAGGACGGGCGGATTCAATAACCACAAAGACACAAAGGACACGAAGCCCGGATTGCGCGTAGAGGACTCGTCGGAGATATGCTGTTCTTTGTGTCCTTCGTGCCTTTGTGGTGAAAACTCATGAGCCGCACACTACCGCCGCTGCGCTCGGGCCTCGACGTGATGCCGTCGCCGGTGGAGGATCAGCCCGGGCTGTTGCTGCGCGATCCCTTCCGCTATACCGACACGGTGTTGATCGTCCCGCCAGTCTGGGTGTTGGCCCTGCCCTACTTCGACGGAGAACACACGGACCTCGACGCCTTGGAAGCGATCTACAAGCGAACTGGGCACATGGCCCCTCGGGAGTCGATCAATCATTTGATCGATACGCTGCAGCAGGAAGGCTTCCTGGCCACGCCGGAGTTCGAAGCCCTCCGCGAGAAACGCCACCGGGAATTCGCCGCTGGGCCGGAGCGCCTGCCTGCCCACGCCGGTTCGGGCTATCCCGACTCAGAGAAGGGCGTCCGTGAAACGCTGCTTGGTTACTTCAACGGTCAATCCGAAATCCGCATTCCGCAATCCGCAATCGGTGTTGCCGCGCCACACGTGAGTCCGTCAGGCGGCTGGGGTTCTTACGCCGCTGCCTACCGCTGCCTGACCCCGGCCTTGGCCGACCGCACTTTCGTCCTGCTGGGCACATCACATTACGGCCAGCCGGAGCGCTTTGGGCTCACCGCAAAGCCTTACGTCACGCCGCTCGGCAAGGCTGAGGTGAATCGAGAGCTGCATGATCGGCTCGCAGCACAAGCGCCGCAAGCGGTCGTCCTTGAGGACTATTGCCACTCCATCGAACACTCGATTGAGTTTCAGGTCTTGTTTCTGCAATACGTGATGGACCGGCCGGTGAAGATCCTGCCGATCCTCTGCGGAGCTTTTGCCGAAAGCCTTCAGACCGGCCGTGCTCCGGAGACCGGCAGCGAAGTGAACAGCTTCTTCCAAACACTAGGCGAGATCGCCGCGCGTGAGGGCGACCGGCTGTTCTGGCTGCTGGGAATCGACATGGCCCACATGGGACGCCGCTATGGCGACGGATTTGAAGCGCTCGCCGACCAGGGTCCGATGCAAGAAGTGGCGGAACGCGATCGCCGCCGGCTGGACTCAGTCTGCGCCGGAGACGCCGATGGCTTCTTCCAGCAAGTGGCTCCGAACGGCGACGACTTGAAGTGGTGCGGCTATTCCCCGCTCTACACTTTCTTGAAAGCTCTGCCCGGCGTGGGCGGCGAAGTGTTGCGCTACGAACAATGGAATATCGATCCGGCGTCGGTGGTTTCGTTCGCGGGCGTCGCCTTCTCACGCAACGCTACTTAACTTTTCCCCAGAGACCGGCTTCGAAGAGACGCCGATCCATGCGCGTGAGATTGCGGATTTGCGTGTGATCAAGCAACGGCGTGTGCGAAACTTCGCAGAGATACTCCGGCACGTACCAAATGTCTTCTTCAGCGGTCATCCAGCCCTGGCCGTCAAAGCGCCGGAGGTTGATGGGTCGGGAGTAAGTGCGTAAGGTCTTCTCGCGCCGCAGATTGTAATAGTGCTCGAAGTAAGACATGGCCAGCTCGCGCAGCGAACGGTAGACAGGCTCGCGAAAGCGCAGGCCGGAAAAATTGGATTTGGCCACGGCGCCCCAACCGCCGTGGGACCGAAACACGGCAATGACGTGATCGGTGTCGTGAACTGCTTCGAGGTCCATCAGCAGCGGGGGATGCCCGATCATGCGCAGGGCCGCCGCGCCGAGTAACGCACCCTCGATGCATTGCGCCAAGCGGTCGCGCAGAACGCGACGGGGCGAGCCGCAGGTGGCGCCGTGCGGCTCTTTGTTGTAACCAACTTCAGAGTCGAGAAACTCCTGGATCTTCTCTGGACGCTTCAATCGGCGAAAGACGGATAGTTCCGTAGCCGTGAAACCGAAGCCGGGACTCATCGCTGCGGCGCGCGGCGCGGCAAGCGATACCACGCCGCCTCGCACAGCGCCATCTCTTCCTCGTCGAGGGCCAGGTCAACGGCAGGCAAGCTCTGATCGAGTTGCTCGGGCCGCGTTGCGCCGACGATGGCCGCGGTAATCTCCGATCGGCGAAGCATCCAGGCTACAGCCACCTGGGCCAGCGGCTTGCCGCGGTCTTGAAAGAACGCCTGCATCTCCGCGGTCACCTGCAGGTCTTCCGGATGCCAGTAGCGATTCCGGTATAGCGTGCCCGTGGATCCACCGAGAGCGAAGCGCGTGCCCGGAGTGGGCTCTTGCCCAACGGAGTATTTCCCGGTGAGCAAGCCGCCGGCCAGCGGATTGAAGGCAATCACGCCGACGCCTTGATCGCGACACAGCGGCAGCAATTCCAACTCGATGTCGCGGGCCAGCATGTTGTAGCGCGGCTGCACGCAGTCGAAACGCGCCCAGCCATGACGCTCGGAAATCCCCAGCGACAACGCCAGGAGCCAGGCTGAGAAGTTGGAGCAGCCGGTGTAGCGCACCTTGCCGTCGC
>CAYPHP010000452.1:0-4324 GCA_964410045.1 uncultured Acidobacteriota bacterium
GGCGGAGATGGCCGTGCGCATCCACGTCACCGAAAGCATGGTCTACCGCACCGCGGGCCTGATTGACGCGGCGCTCGAGCGCAACGGCGGCGACAAGCTGAAGGCCATGGAGGAGTACGCCATCGAGTGCTCGCTGAACAAGATCTACGCCAGCGAGGCGTCGAACTGTTGCGCCGACGAATGCGTCCAGATCTTCGGCGGCTACGGCTATCACGCCGAGTATCCCGCGGAGCGCGCATACCGCGACGTCCGCCCCAGCCGGATCTTTGAAGGCACTAACGAGATCAACCGCCTGCTGGCGACCGGAATGTTCCTGAAGCGCGCGATGGCGGGGAAGGTGTCGTTCTCACTGGAGATTCCCGAGCCCGCCGCGACGCCGCTCGAGAACCTGAAACTGCTGTTCCGTGTGGCGGCGATCCCCGCGGTGCAGAAGTACATGACCGGGCTTTCTGAACAGCAGGAAATCGTCGCGGCGCTGACCAACATCATGCTGGAAGGTTTTGCCGCAGAATGTGTGTCGCTCCGCGATTCGGAAATCGCGCCACTCTTCACTTACGAAGCGCTGCACCGCGCCGATCTCGAAGCGCGTAAAATCTTCGCCGCCCTGGGCCAAGACGCGAAGATTCTCAAGCCCTTCACTCGCCAGGAGGCAGTAGACATGATTGGTCTGCGGGGAAGAATTGCGCAGCGCCTGCTTGGCTAGTCTTTGTGCCCTTTGTGCCTTTGTGGTTGCCTTTGTGGGGTCAGCCTGATCTGTCCCCCAGGGGCAGCCTTTCGCCGATCCACATTCATCGCGCCCACGACAGTTTCCTCGATCACCTGTGATTCCTCACGTTGAGCGCATCAAATACTCTGTACCGGCAGCAATGTGGAAGGCAGCGGAAATGTTCCCGCGTGTGCGTGGAGTCGGGCACACTGGATGGCCGCGCCTCCGAAACGGGAAGGAGTGGGGCAGATCAGGCTGTCCCCAATCCTTCACTTGTGGTCGGCTAACTCTTTAGCCGCTTGAGATCCTTCTTAGCCGGCTCCAGATTTCCGTCCATGCGGACCGCCGTCTCCAGCGCGGCGACGGCTTCGGGCTTGCGCCCCTGCTTCTCCAGGACCAGGCCGAGTTGCCAGTGGGCAAAGGCATGGGTGGGCGCGCCGGGTTCGGGTTCCTGGGCCAGGTACTTGCGCAGATAGCGCTCCGCGCGGGGGAGGTCCTTCGCAGCGCGTGCAGCGAATAAATAAGGCGCGAGGTTGTCGGGCACGGCCTTCTCGCCCTGCGCCAGAATGGCTTCCACATCTGTCCAGCGTTCTTGCAAAGCGTAGGCGACGGCCAGCAGCGAGTAGCCGCTGACGCGGTCGGGATCGAGCTTCACTACCTCGCGGGCCTGCTGCTCGGCCACGTCGTACTTCTTGATCGCGGGGGCCAGACACAGGTTGGCCACGGCCACGCGCGCCTCCAGGTTCTTCGGATCGGCGGCCACGGCTTTCTCGTCCAGACTGAGTAGGCGAGCCAAAAAGTCCTTTTCGCTGTATTTCTCGCGATCCTTGCTCAAGATGCGAGCCTGGGCCAGGTATCCTCGCGCCGGGTTCAGGCGCATAATCTCTTCGGCGGTGGCTTCGGCTTTCTTGCGATCGCCGCCCATGATCCCAGGCGCTTCCAGGTAATAGAGCATCATGGCGTTTTTGGCCTCGATGTTCTTCGGGTCGAGAGCGAAGGCGGTTTCCACAAGCTTGCGATAGCGGCGGGCGTGACCTAACTGAGCCAGCTTGCTGGCATTCTGGGCGATCTCTCCGACGACCTGGGACAACATCACGTGATAGTCGGCGTTCTTGGGATTCAGCGCCACGGCCTTCTCGGCCAGCGCCAGCGCGCCCTCGCGATCGCGATACGCCAGCTTGACGCGGGCCAGCAGGTATGCCGAGTGCGCGTCGTTGGGATTCGACCGCACCGCGGCCTCCAGCAGCGGACGAGCGCGCTTGAAATGCCGGCCTTCGACCAGGGCCTCGGGCGACAGGTCGGCCATCAACAGCAGTGCGAACAGGAATCCAGCCGTCATTTCCATTGCCTCCTGCGGTCCGGGCGGTTCAGAATAGCAGATCCATGACCTTCATACTCGAAGACGCCCACGAGATCTTCACCCCCGAGGACCTCACTGAACAACAACGAATGATTGGACGCACAGCATCCGAATTCGTTACCCGCGAAGTGCTGCCGCACGCCGAGCACCTGGAGCACGAGAAGGACTACGACCTGCTGCGCGGTCTGCTGCGTCAGGCCGCTGACATCGGGCTGACCGGCATGGAAGTCCCCGAGCAATACGGCGGCATGGAGTTGGAAAAGGTCACCACCGTACACGTCACCGAGAGCATCTCGCGCTACGGCTGTTTCTCGAACACCTTCAACGTGCATACCGGCCTGGGCCTGACGCCCATCGCCTGGTTCGGCACCGACGCCCAGAAGCAGCGCTACCTACCCAAGCTGGCGGCGGCCGAATGGGTCAGTTGTTATTGCCTCACCGAGCCGCAGGCCGGGTCTGACTCGCGGAACTCGCGCACCCGCGCCGAACTGACACCCGACGGCAAGCATTACGTGCTGAACGGCGAGAAAATGTGGATCACCAACGGCGGCTTTGCCGACCTGTTCATCGTCTTCGGCAAAGTGGCCGGGGACAAGTTCACCGCGTTCATTGTGGAGAAGGACTTTGGCGGGATCCGGCCGGGCGGGGAAGAAAAGAAGATGGGCCTGCACGGATCGTCGACCACGTCGGTGATCCTGGACGGCTGCCGCGTCCCGGTTGAGAACGTACTGGGCGAAGTCGGGCGAGGGCATATCGTCGCCTTCAACGTGCTGAACTTCGGACGGCTGAAGCTGGCCGCCGGCGCCGTCGGGACAATGAAGCAGACGCTGCAACACTCCCTCAAGTACGCCCAGGAGCGCACGGCCTTCGGCAAGCCGATCGCGGAATACGGGCTGATCCGGCACAAGCTGGCGGAGATGGCCATTCGCATCTACGTCACCGAGAGCATGGTGTATCGCACCGCTGGGCTGATCGACGCCAAGATTCGCGAGCTGGGCGACCGCGCCGATGCGTCGCGCGTCGCGCTCGAGGAGTACGCAGTTGAGTGCGCGCTCAACAAGGTCTTCGCCAGCGAGGCGCTGGGCTATTGCGTCGACGAGGCCGTGCAGATCTACGGCGGCTACGGATTCCACCAGGACTATCCGGCGGAGCGCGCTTATCGCGACGCCCGTGTGGCCCGCATCTTCGAAGGCACCAACGAGATCAACCGGCTGCTGGCAGCAACCATGCTGCTGAAGCGCGCAGGCAAGGATCTGCCCTTGGACAAGTCGCCGAATGTTGGCGATTTGAAAGGATTGTTCCGCTGGGCCGCGGGGATGGCCGCGAAGAAGCTGGAGGAGCAGGAGGTGCTGGCCGCGCTGACCAACATCCTGATGGAAGCCTACGCGCTAGAAAGCGCGGAGCTGCGCGCCAAAAAGACCGGCAATACGGCGCAGGCGACGATGGCCGAAGTCTTCCGCCACGACGCGGTCCGCCGCGCCGAAGGTGAGGTCGGGGTGATTACGAATGGTTGCCTGGCCAGACGCGAGATCGCGTCCCGGCTCCTCGAACAGGGAAGGTATTGATAGCCACAGAGGCACGGAGTTCGGACTCCGTGCCTCCGTGCCTCTGTGGCTAAGAAACTTCAGTCGATTACGGCATCCCGCAAGAAGTGCGCCGACTCTTCCGGCGGCGTGGGATTGATGTAGAAGCCGGTGCCCCACTCGAAGCCGGCCACTTTAGTGAGCTTGGGCATCACCTCGATGTGCCAGTGGTAAAAGTCGTTGGCGGCTTCCTGCACCGGCGTGCTGTGGATCACCATGTTGTAGGAGGGGTTCTCTAGCACCACGTTCATTCGCAGCATGATGTCCTTGAGGACCTTGGACAACCCTTCGTAGTGGCCCGAGGTGGAGTTTTCAAACGCCGATTCGTGGTCCTTGGGCAGGATCCAGGTTTCAAAGGGGAATCGCGGAGCATAGGGAGCCACCGCCACAAAGCCGCCCATGTCGGAGATCACCCGAACACCGGAGCTGGTTTCCTGGCGGATGATGTCGCAATAGATGCAGCGTTCTTTGTTGGCGTAGAAGGCTTTGGCGCCGTCCACTTCCTCGCGGACCTGGATGGGCACGATGGGCAGGGCGATCAACTGGCTGTGGGGATGTTCCATCGAGGCCCCGGCGGCTTCGCCATGGTTCTTAAAGATCAGCACGTAGCGGAAGCGCCGGTCGCGCTTCAGATCCACCACGCGGTCGCGGAAGGCCCACAGCACGTCCTCAATG
>CAYPHP010000453.1:0-4309 GCA_964410045.1 uncultured Acidobacteriota bacterium
CAAACGGTGGCGTATCCGCGGTGTGAACCAATCCGCCCCAGGTCCGCTTGCCCACCAGCAACCCGATCTTGCGATGCTTGAACATCCAGGGCATCAGGTCGCCGCCGGACCCGGCCATTTCGTTGACGATCATCACTTTCGGTCCCCAGATCCCCGCGGACGGGCTGGTGAACGGATAGCGATCTCCGGCAACGTTGTTGAAGTAGCCGTCGAAGTCGCGCTGCAGCACGTCAATGATGTAGTCGGCCGCCGAGCCGCCGCCATTGTAGCGTTCGTCGATGATGGCGCCCTGTTTGTCCTGCTGCGCGAAGTAGTAGCGGTTGAAGCTGGAGTAGCCCGGTTGACCGGTGTTCGGGAGATAGACGTAGGCCAGCTTGCCGCCGGAGAGCTTGTCCACGGTTCGGCGATTCTCTTCCACCCATGCGCGAGCGCGCAGACCTTGCTCAGTGCTCACAGGGACCACGGTAACTTGCCGGGCTCCTTCCATGGCCGGTCGGCTGTTGATGGTCAATACCGTCTGGCGATCCGCCGTGCCATCGAGCAGACGGTAGATGTTGTCCGGGGCGCGCAATTCCACGCCGTTGATCGCCAGAATGTAATCGCCGACGGCTACGCTCGCCCCAGGCTCGGCCAGCGGAGCGCGCAACTCGGGATTCCAGCTCTCGGAGTCGTAGATCCGGGTGATCTTGTACCGCCCGCTCTCGATCACGAAATCCGCGCCCAGCAACCCGCCGCGAACCGTGGGTACTGTCGGCATATCGCCGCCGCGCACGTAGGAGTGGCCGATGGCGATCTCCGCGCCCATGTTGTCGAGCAGATAATTCAAGTCGGCGCGATGCATCACGTGAGGCAGCAACTGGCCGTACATCTCTTTCATCTTCGGCCAGTCTGAGCCGTGCGAGTTTTGCACGTAAAGGTAATCGCGCTGGTTGCGCCATCCCTCGTTGAAGATCTGTTTGAATTCTTCCTTCGGCTCCAGGTACATCCGTAGACTTACATTCAGCCGCCCTGTTCCGGGTTGCGGAGCGACGCGATCGGCGTCGACCAGGAAGAGCGACGGACCAGCGGGAGCAGCGCCAGCCGCGCCGGGTCCGCGTCCACCGGCGCCACCACCGCCGCCGGCGCGATAGACCAACTTGTGACCGTCGGCGCTCAAATCGTAAGTCACCACGCCGGTGATGAACGGCGCCGCGCGGCGCTCACTTAGGCGATACCGATGCAGGGTGTTGCCCGGAGGCGGTCCGAAGCCTCCGCCTGCGCCTGCTCGCTCGCTCGGCTCCAGGTAATACACCGTACCGGCGACTCCGGCACGGAGACGCGAATACTGGCGTACCGGCACGCTGGATACGGCGATGATGCGTTGCGACAATCCGTCGAAGTCGATCTGTACTGTAACCGGAGTGCGCGGCGTCGCTGCCGCAGGTGTATCGCTTTGAGCGCCTTCTGGTGACGCGCCCGGCCGGCCGCCGCGTGCCGCGCCCGGCGCTGCTGGTGGCGCAGCGCCTACGCCCTTGTCTTCATCGCTCTCTGGCAGCAACGGGCTGGCCTCGCCCTTTTTCAAGATCGCGAAATACAATCCGAAGTTCACCTCGCGGTCGTAGGAAGTCATGTCCAGCCACTGCGACCTGAGTCCGAAATCGGTGGACGCCAGGAACCACAGATACTTGCCACTGGCGTCCCAAGCCGGCCAGACCGCATCGGCCAGGCCGTCGGTCACCTGCTTGGTCTCGCCGGTCTCGACGTTACTGACGAAAATGGCGTGATACAGCGACCGCAAACGGCTGGCGTAGGCCACCCATTTGGAATCCGGACTCCAAACCGGGTTCAGCGTTCGCTGCGGAACCATCCACGGATCGCTGCCGACCACCTTGGCCTGACCGCTGGCCACGTCCAGCACCCACACCTTCAGGTCCGTATCGCTGTAGAGGAGCTTCTTGGAGTCCGGCGACCAGGAAGCGGTGTAGTAGCGTTTGCGATTCTGCAGGGTGATCTCGCGCGGCGGCGTCAAGCCATCCTGCGCTTCGATCATCAGCTTGTACTCGCCGGACTTGTCGCTGAAGTAGGAGACGAACTTGCCGTCCGGCGACCAGGCGGGTTCAATCTCCGCCGACGCGCTGGAGTGGGTCATGTTGCGGATATCGCCTTTTTCCGCGGGAATTGTAAAGATCTCGCCGCGCGCTTCCACCACCACGCGCTTGCCGGTGGGCGACAGCGCCAGGTTGGTCATGCGTGCGGTGACGTCTTCCCAGCGCGGCATCATCCACGGGAAATCGCCTGCCGCGGTGATGTTTACGACTTTCGACTTGCCGGACTTGGGATCAAGCTCATGAACGTATCCCGCTTGCTCGAAGACCACCGTTCCGGCTCCTGCGTTCAAGGCTTTCACATCGAAATCGGTGAACTTGGTGATCTGCATCAGCCGCTTGGACTTGGTGTCGTAGGCCCAGACGTTGGCCACACCGCTGCGGTCGGAAATGAAATAGACGGTGTCGCCCACCCAGGCCGGGTCGACGTCCTTGGAGTCGGTCCAGGGCGGGGAAACCAGGTCGAAAGTTTTCAGGTCCACGATCCAGATGGGCCGGTTTTGTCCGCCGCGATAGTTGCGGCGTTCTTCATCCCAGGAGTTGTTCATGCGGTACGCGATGCGTGCGCCGTCGGGAGAGATCTTGCCCTGATAGCCGCGCGGCAGGGCCAGCGGTTCTTCCACGCCGCCGTCGGCAGGCACGGTCCAGAAACGCGGCGCTGGACTGGGCGCCTTCGAGGCGCGCCCGGACGTGAACAATACGGCCTTGCCGTCGGCGGTCCATCCCTGCGCGGTGTCGGCGCCCGGATGCCAGGTCAGACGTTTCGGCTCGCCACCCTCTGACGGCACGACGTACACGTCGGTGTTGCCGGCATAGTCGGCGCTGAACGCCAGCCACTTGCCGTCCGGTGAAAAATGAGGATTTGTGGTCTGACCCTGGAAGCTTGTTACGCGACGCGCCATGCCCCCGCTACGCTCCACCATCCAGATGTTGTTGGCGTAGGCGAAGGCAATGTGGGTGGCGCTCACCGTGGGCGTTCGCAGCAGGCGCGTCCCCGGGCGGTTGACGCCGTTGGCCAGGAGCCAGGCGGACAGCAGCAAGGAAAAGGTCAGTAGGGCAATGCGTTTCATGGATTCCCCCAAATGCAGCGGGTAGCAGTCTACCACCCCGGGCGCTGGATTGCGTTACCATCACCCCTATGAAGAAACAGAAGACCTGGCGGGAGAAACTGGCCAACGACAAGGGTCTGCCCAAGGTGGAACCGATCCCTGACAAGGTGGTCAAAAAATGGGGCAGCGGAACCCTGGTCATCCCGGCGCCGGCGGAGGTGGATGCCATCATGCAGCAAGTTCCGCGCGGCAAGCTGATCACGATTAACGAGATTCGCACCCTGATTGCCACGAAGCATCGGGCCACGATCGCGTGCCCTATTACCACGGGCATCTTCGCCTGGATTTCCGCTCACGCCGCCGAGGAAGCCGCCGCGGAAGGAGCGAAGCGAATCACACCCTACTGGCGAACCTTGAAATCCGGCGGCGAGCTGAACCCCAAGTATCCCGGCGGCGTGGCCGCATTGACGAAACTCCTCTCGGCTGAGGGGCACCACGTAGTGACCAAGGGCAAGCGGCGCGTCGTTGCGGACTTCGAGAGATCGTTGTTCGTGAGCGCCCGTTAAGCGCGACTCTCCTTGCCGTGACCGCGTATTCTGGGAGACAATGGAGAAACACGCTGCCTGGTCGTCCAATGGTAGGACTCAGGACTTTGGATCCTGCTATGGAGGTTCGAATCCTCCCCAGGCAACCAGACTTCCCGAACGCAGGTGATATATTCAGTTAGGTGGGTGAATCGAAGACAAGTGTCTGGCCGCTGCGGTTAGCGGCTGGACTGCAAGCGGGTGTGCTGGCGGGCCTGATCATGACCGGCTGGCTGATGCTGGAAGGCGCTCGCCGCGACCAGACCGTCTGGACCAACGCCAATCTTGTTTCCACCATTTTGATCGGACGGCAGGGATTGCGCGGCAGCTTCGGTCTGCAGACCGTGGCTGGATTCTCGCTGCACATGGTGCTCGCCGGCCTGCACGGAGTTCTGTTTGCCGTTCTGCTGTCGCCGCGGGTGCGTCCGCTGTGGGCGGTGAACTCCGCGGTCCTCTTTTCAATCGCCTCCTACTGGGTCACTTTCGGCTGGATGATCGGCCAGTGGGCCCCGATGATGGCCACGCGCGCCGCCCGCCCCGCTTGGTTTGGCGCCCACGTGCTGTTCGGAGTCATGCTCGGTCTGTATCCGGA
>CAYPHP010000454.1:0-4308 GCA_964410045.1 uncultured Acidobacteriota bacterium
TTGAAGATGGACCCCGATACGCCGGTGATCACCGCCGACGCCAATCAAGTGTCGCAGATCCTCACCAACCTGCTGTTGAACGCCGCGGAAGCCACGGCCCAGGGCGGCAGCATCACGGTAATCGTGGAAAAAGTGAAGTTCGAGGACCGCGTCTCCATCCGAGTGACCGACACGGGAGCGGGCATTCCGGCTGACGTTCTCCCGCACATCTTCGAGCCGTTCTACACCACCAAGCGGGGCAAAGGCACGGGCCTGGGCCTGAGCATTACCCAGGCCTACTTGCGCAGTCACGGCGGCGACGTCCAGGTGGAGAGCCTGCCCTCGCGCGGCACCACCGTCTCCGTGATTCTTCCGGTGCGCCAGGTCAGCCAGCCGGCTCCGCAGACCGAGGAGGTAATCGCCTAATGTGCTACTCCATCCTGATCGTGGACGATGAAGCGCTCACGCTGCGTACCATCAGCCGCGCGTTGCGCGAAGAAGGTTTTGACGTTCAGGTCGCCGAGAGCGGGGAACGCGCCCTGGAGACCTTTTCCGAGGAGCCCGCCGACATCGCGCTTGTGGACGTGGTGTTGCCGGGATTGGACGGTCTGGAAGTGCTGCGCCAAATCAAGACCCGCCGTCCCGAGACGGTGGTGGTGATGATGAGCGCCTACCACATCGTCGAGCGCGCCGTGGAAGCCATGAAGCAGGGATCGTACGATTACTTGGTCAAGCCCTTCCATCTGGCCGACCTGCTCAGCACGATCCGCCGGGCCGCGGAAGTCCTCAGCCTGCGGGTGCGGGTCACCGAGACCATCCAATCCTACAAAGGTCGCTACGACTTCGGACGCGCCGTGACGTCGAATGCGGCGATGCGCGAGGTTTTCGAAATGGCGCGGAAAGCCGCCGAGTCGGACCGCACCACCATTTTGATCCAAGGGGAAAGCGGCACGGGCAAGGAAATCCTGGCCAAGGCCATTCACTACCACAGCCCGCGCGGAGCCATGACTTTGCTGACTCTGAACTGCGCGGCCCTGCCCGAGAATCTGCTCGAAAGCGAACTCTTCGGGTACGAACCCGGGGCCTTCACCGACGCCCGCAAGCGCAAGGAGGGGCTGCTCGAACGAGCCCACAAGGGAACCCTTTTCCTTGACGAGATCGGCACCATGGCGCCCAGCATTCAGGCCAAGGTGCTGCGTGTGTTGGAAGAGGGCACCTTCACTCGTCTGGGAGGGACGCGGCCGATCCAAGTGGATGTGCGCATCATCGCCGCCACAAACCGCGACCTGAAGGAAGCGGTGCGCGACGGGTCATTTCGTGAAGACTTGTTCTACCGCCTGAACGTCATGCCTCTGCGTATCCCGCCCTTGCGCGACCGTCCGGAGGACGTGCTGCCCCTGGCCCTCGATTTGCTGCAGTATTTCAACCGTGAGTTGAAGAAATCGTTCACCGGCTTCACTCCGAACGCCGCCGAAGTACTGCGCCGCTACTCTTGGCCGGGGAACATCCGCGAGTTGAAGAACGTCATCGAGCGGACCATGATCCTGGCGCCGCCCGGCGCGATTGACGCCGCCCATCTGCCCAAGGAGATTCGCGAACCGCGTGAGGCGGACGCGCCGCCCCGCCGCTACGGCACTCTGGATGAACTAGAAGACCGCTACATCGCCGAGGTCCTTGCGGCTACGGGCAACAACAAGACCCAGGCCGCCAAGATTCTGGGGATCCATCCGTCATCGCTGTTCCGGAGGTTGGCGAAGGTGGGGTAGTCACCGAGGCGGAACCAAGACTCGGCCAGCCTGTCTCTGCCGTCCTTAGGTCGCAAAAACGTAGTAACCAAAACACTCCTCGCCAGTCTAATCAGGCATCATGCGCGGACTCTGGGTTGACCTGCGATACGCCGCTCGGACCTTGCGGAACTCTCCTGTATTCACGACCATCGCCGTCTTGTCGCTGGCACTAGGGCTGGGCGCGAACACGGCCATCTTCTCGCTGGTGGATCAGGTCCTGTTGCGTCTGCTGCCGGTGAAGGAGCCGCAGCAACTGGCGCTGCTGACCATGCGTGGGTCGCATTACGGGAGCAACTGGGGCGGCAACGCCATTTCCTTCCCCATGTACCAGGATTTCCGCGACAACAACCAGGTCTTCAGCGGGATGTTCTGCCGCTTCCCGTACCGCATGAGCGTGGCCTTCGGCGGGCAGACGGAGCGCGTCTCGGGCGAACTGGTTTCCGGAACCTATTTCCCCGTGTTGGGCGTCACCGCGGCCGTGGGCCGAACGTTCACACCTGAGGAAGACAAGACGCCCGGCGGACATCCCGTGGCCATGCTCAGCTACGCCTATTGGAGATCGCGCTTTGCCGGCGACCCCACGATCATCGGCAAGACCATCGTGGTCAACAACCACAACATGACCGTGATCGGCGTGGCCCAACCGGGTTTCGACGGCGTGGAACTGGGCAACATCACCCAAGTGTTCGTTCCGGTGCTGATGAAGAAAGAGATTACTCCGGGCTGGGACGGTTTGAAGGACCGCCGCTGGCGCTGGGTGAATGCCTTTGGACGATTGAAGCCGGGCGTCGACCGCGACAAGGCCAAGGCCGGACTACAACCGTTCTTCAAAGGCATGCTGGAGATGGAAGTCAAGGAGGCGGCGTTTCGCAATGCTTCGGAGGAGACTCGCGTCGCGTTCTTGAAGAACATCATTGACGTGCTGCCCGGATCGCAAGGGCGGTCTTACGTCCGCCGCCAGCTTGAGACGCCGCTGTGGGCCCTGCTCTCGGCCACCGGATTCGTGCTGCTGATTGCCTGCGGCAACGTGGCCGGCTTGCTGATCGCGCGCGCCGCGTCGCGACAGAAAGAGGTCGCCATCCGGCTGGCAATGGGGGCGGGGCGTTGGCGCATCATCCGCCAGCTCCTGGTCGAAAGCTTGACACTTTCTTTCCTGGGTGCGCTTCTGGGACTGCCGCTGGCGGTGTGGACCAATCGCATCCTGCTGGCGATGCTGCCGCCGGAAACCGCTCAACTGAATCTGACCACTGCGCCGGATCTTCGCGTGCTGGCGTTTACTCTGGTGGTGGCCTGCCTGACCGGCATTCTTTTCGGACTCATTCCGGCCTGGCAGGGGACCCGCCCGAATCTTGCGCCGACGTTAAAAGATCAAGCCGGTTCCGTGGTCGGCGGTGGATCGCCGGTGCGTTTGCGCAAGGGACTGGTCGCCGCACAGGTGACGCTGTCGCTCCTGTTGCTGATCGGCGCGGGGCTCTTCCTGCGCAGCCTGCGGAACTTGCGCAATCTTGGTCCCGGCTTTCCTGTGGACCACCTGATCGGCTTCGAAGTGGACCCTTCGTTGAACGGCTACGACGGCGAGCGCGGTAAAGCCTTCTACCGCCGTTTGACCGACGAGATCGGTGCGATCCCTGGCGTGCAGTCGGTGGGCCTGGCTTCCATGCGCATCCTAATGGACAACGAGTGGGACAGCTCGGTCACTGTGGAAGGTTATAAGGCCAAGCCCGGGGAGGGCGCGCAGCCGTACATGAACTCCATCAGCCCGGGGTATTTTCAGGCGATGGGCGTGCCGTTCCTGGCGGGGCGCGATTTCACGATTCAGGACGCCGAGCGCGTCCGCTACGGCCCGGAGGAAAACGACACGTCTCCGAAGGTGGCGATCATCAACGAAAAGTTCGCCAAGAAGTTCTTCGAAGGCCGCGATCCCATTGGGCGCCACGTAGGCTTTGGCTCCGATCCCGGGACCAAGACGCCCATCGAAGTGATCGGCGTGATCAAAGACATCAAGTACACCACCCTGCGCGATGAGATTCCGGTGCAGATGTTTGTTCCTTACCTGGCGGGGCGCAACGTGGGCAGCATGACCGTCTACGTCCGCACCTCGCTGCAGGCGTCGGAGATGTTCGCGCTGGCGCGCCATAAGGTCCGCGAGCTGGATGCCAACCTGCCGGTCTACGGCATGCGCACCATGGACCAGCAAATCTCGAACTCGCTGCTGATCGAGCGGCTGATCGCCGGGCTCTCCACGGTCTTCGGATTCCTGGCCACCATCCTGGCGGCGATCGGGCTTTACGGCGTGATGTCTTACACCGTGGAGCGGCGGACGCGGGAAATCGGCATCCGCATCGCGCTCGGCGCGCTGCGCGGCGACGTGGTCTGGCTGGTGATGCGCGAAGTGGTCACGCTCGTGGGCATCGGCATCGTCGCCGGTCTCGGCTCATCGTGGGCCCTGACCAAGTACGTGCAGGCCCAACTTTACGGCGTCGAGCGCCACGACGCAGTGACCCTGGCCGTGGCCACGCTGGGAATCACGATCGTCGCGTGC
>CAYPHP010000455.1:0-4297 GCA_964410045.1 uncultured Acidobacteriota bacterium
AAGATGATCAAGATCGTGCTCCTGTTCCTGGCCGCCCTGCCCTTGACAGGCGATGTGGTCCGCGTGGAGATTCAGACCCGCGAAGACGTTGCGGCGTGGGGCTACGAGCGACTGATCGGCAAGGTCTACTTTGCCGTGGATCCGCGAAACGAAGCCAACCGCATGATCGTGGACCTGGACAAGGCCCCGCGCAACGCGGCCGGGAAAGTGGAGTTTTCCTCCGACCTTTACATCCTGAAGCCGAAACAAGCCGAGCGCGGGAACGGCGCGGCGCTGATCGAGATTTCCAACCGGGGCGGGCGCGCCATGGTGCGCTACTTCAATCGTGGCGGCGGCGAAGAGTTCGGCGACGGCTTCCTGTTGCGGCAGGGCTTCACCCTGGTATGGGTCGGCTGGCAGGCGGATGTCCCGCAGAAGCCGAACCTGCTGCGGCTGTACACGCCGGCGATCAAAGGGGTCACTGGGCTGGTGCGCGCGGAGTTCATTCCCACACGCAAAAGCGTCCGCGAGATTCTCTCTGATCGCAACCACATCCCCTATCCGGCGATTGACCACGACGATCCGCAAGCCACGCTGACGGTCCGCGAGCGCATCGACTCGCCGCGGCAGACCATCCCGCGCCGCCAGTGGCGCTTCTCCGAGGACCTGGGCCACGTGGAGATGGACGCCGGTTTCCAGCCGCATCGCATCTATGAAGTGGTCTACACCAGCCGCGACCCGCTGGTGGCGGGACTGGGTCCGGCGGCCATCCGCGACTTCGCCTCGCACTTGAAGTCCACGCCGTCTTATGCGGTCAAGCGCGTGACGGCATTCGGGATCTCGCAGAGCGGACGATTTCTGCGCAAGTTCCTCTATGACGGATTCAACGACGATGAATCCGGACGCGGCGCGCTGGACGGAGTGATGTCGCACGTTGCGGGCGGCGGGCTCGGCAGCTTCAACCATCGCTTCGCCCAGCCCTCGCGCGATGCCCATCCGTTCCTGAACATGTTCTATCCCACCGACATCTTCCCGTTCACCGATCTTCCGCAGACCGATCCGGAAACCGGACTGACGGACAGCGTCCAGGGAAAAGCCAAAAACGCGCCAAAGGTGTTCTACACCAATTCCTCCTATGAGTATTGGGGCCGCGCGGCTTCGCTGATTCACACGTCGATCGACGGCAAGAGTGATGCGCCGATCCCCGACAACGTGCGGATCTATCTCTTCACCGGCGGACAGCACGGCGTAGGACCGTTCCCACCCACGCGGACCATCGGGCAACAGTTGAACAGTCCGAACGATTATCGATGGGGAATGCGCGCGATCCTCACGGCGATGGACCAGTGGATCGCGCTCGGCAAGACGCCGCCGCCCAGCGCTTATCCGCGCGTGGCCGACGGAAGCCTGGCGCCGGTGGAACAATTGAAGTGGCCAAAGATTCCCGGCGTGAACTTCTCGACGCGCGTGCATCTGGCCTATCGCGTGGACTACGGGCCGCAGTGGAAACAAGGCATCGCCACCATCGAGCCGCCCAAGGTCGGCAAGGCGTTCCCGGTGATGGTGCCGCAGGTGGATGCCGACGGCATCGAACGCGCTGGTGTGAAGATGCCCGAGGTCGCCGTACCGCTGGCCACCTACGCCGGATGGAACCTGTTCCACGAACAGGCCGGGCCGGTGGACGAAGTGTCCAGCATGGCCGGCAGCTACATCCCGTTTCCGCGCACGGCAACTCCGGGCGATCCACGGCGGTCGGTGCAGGAGCGCTACCACGATCGCGAGCAATACCTCGGCAAGATCAGCGCCGCGGCGCTCGATCTGATCGGCAAAGGATATCTGCTCGAAGGAGACTTGGCGGGCATCCTGCGCCAGGCCGCAACGCGCTGGGAGTACGCAGTGGGAGGGACACGGTAATTAGCCACCGAGGCACCGAGGACACGGAGTCGGAGCCCTTCGGAACCTGGATTGTCTTTTCTCGGTGCTCTCGGTGTCTCGGTGGCCAATTCTTCTTATGACTCGCTCGAAAGACCCCCGGTGGCAAGCGCGCGAGCTGCGCGAGCAGATCCAGTATCACGAACACCGCTACTACGTCCTGGATGATCCGGAGGTCAGCGACGCCGAGTACGATGCGCTGATGAACCGGCTGAAGGAGTTGGAAGCGGCATATCCGGAATTGGCGACGCCCGACTCGCCGACGCAGCGGGTGGGCGGCAAGCCGCGCGAGGGCTTCGTCAAGGTGCCGCACAGCGCGGTCATGCTCAGCCTGGACAACGCTTACTCTCACGAGGAACTGTTGGAGTTTCACCGCAAGGTTCTCGAACTGAGCGGGCGCGAGAAAGTCGACTACGTTGCTGAGCTGAAGCTCGACGGACTAAGCCTGGCGGTGCGTTACGAAGACGGCCGCATGGTTCGCGCAGTCACCCGCGGCGACGGATCCGTAGGCGAAGACGTCACCGAGAATGCGCGGACGATTCGCTCGCTGCCGCTGACCATCGATCGCCGCGAAGCGATCGAAGTGCGCGGCGAAGTGGTGATGGGCTTGCCCGCGTTCACTCGGCTGAACGCCGAGCGGGAGGCCGCGGGTCTGGCGCGCTTCGCCAATCCACGAAACGCCGCCGCCGGTGGCGTGCGCACGCTCGATCCGGCAGTCACCGCCGCGCGGCGCATGGATTACTACGCCTATGCGCTGATCGGGATCCCGCGCCGCGAGCATTGGGAGGTCCTCGGGACGCTCGCCGAGCTGGGTTTCAAGGTCAACAAGAACCGCAAGCTCTGCCGCAGCATCGAGGACGTGGTGGAGTTCTGTAATCACTGGGAAGAGGCTCGCCACAAGCTGGCCTACGAGACTGACGGCGTGGTGGTGAAGGCGAACACGCTGGCGCTGCGAGAAGAGTTGGGGTCTACGGCGAAGGCCCCGCGCTGGGCTATCGCCTACAAGTACGCGGCGCGCGCGGCGGTCACTCGCGTGCTGGATATCCGCGTGCAAGTGGGACGCACCGGCACGCTCACGCCGGTTGCCGTGCTCGATCCCGTGCCCATCGGCGGCGTGACCGTCAGCAACGCGACCTTGCACAATGAAGACGAGATCCGCCGGCTGGGCTTGTGCATCGGCGACCGCGTGCAAGTCGAGCGGGGCGGGGAAGTGATTCCCAAGGTTGTTGCCGTGGTCGAGCAGGCCGCCGATCGCCGCGAGTTCCAGATGCCCGCGCAATGCCCCGAATGCAATGGGCACGTCGTCCGCGAAGAAGGTGAAGCCGCATGGCGCTGCATCAACGCCAGTTGTCCGGCGCGGCTGAAAGAGACGCTGCTGCACTTTGCCGGACGCAAGGTAATGAACATTGACGGTCTAGGCTACGCGCTGGTCGATCAACTGGTGGACAAAGGACTGGTCAAGAGCGTTGCCGACGTCTATGACTTGACGGTCGTGCAACTGGCCGAATTGGAACACATGGCCGAGAAGTCGGCGGGCAACGTGGTCGCCGAGATTGAGGCCAGCAAGAAGCTGCCGCTCGAACGCGTGATCTTCGGCTTGGGCATTCGCCACGTCGGCGAGCGCTTGGCGCAGACTCTGGCCGGACACTTTGGCTCGCTCGACACGCTGGCCGCGGCGTCGCAGGAAGAACTGGAGCAGGCGGAGGACGTCGGACCCAAGGTCGCCCAGAGCATCCGCGAGTTCTTCGGCGAAGAGCACAACAAGGAATTGATCGAGCGTTTGCGCCGCGCCGGCTTGACCTTCACCGGGGAGAAGAAGGCCAAAGCGTTGGACGCGCGCTTGGCCGGAGTTACTGTGGTGCTGACCGGAACGCTCGCCCGCCATACGCGAGAGGAAGCCGCGCGGCTCCTCGAAGCAGCCGGCGCCAAGGTGACCAACTCCGTTTCGAAGAAGACCACCTACGTGATCGCCGGCGCGGATGCCGGGTCGAAGCTGGAGAAGGCCAAGGCGCTCGGCGTCCAAGTGCTCGATGAGGGAGCCATGGAAGCTCTCCTGAAGTAACCACGGATTACACGGATTACGCGGATGATACAATTAGAGATTGGCGCGTGGACCGGGTGGCCGCCGGTCGTTAGGGGCGCAAGCCTCTGGCGGCGGGAGGAAAGTCCGGACTCCGCAGGGCAGCGTGCTGGCTAACGGCCAGGGGGTCTCGCTCAAAGCGGGATTCACGGACAGTGCCACAGAAAACGTACCGCCCCGGTTCGCCGGGGTAAGGGTGAAAAGGTGCGGTAAGAGCGCACCGCGGCGGTCGCGAGACCGCTGGCAGGGTAAACCCCACGCGGAGCAAGACCAAATAGGAGAGGATGGGCTGGCCCGGCCCGCTTG
>CAYPHP010000456.1:0-3796 GCA_964410045.1 uncultured Acidobacteriota bacterium
CCGCATTCGCGGTCAGTTTGGCCAACCCGAAGTCCAGGACCTTGGCCTGTCCTCGCGGAGTCACGAAGATGTTGGCGGGCTTGATGTCGCGATGCACGATGCCCTTGGCGTGGGCCGCTTCGAGGGCGTCGGCGATCTGGATGGCCAGAGTCAGGATCTGATCCATCTCCATCGGCCGTCCGGCGATGCAGTCCTTGAGCGGCGCGCCTTCCAGCAGTTCCATGGCGATGAACTGCACGCGGCTCGCGGCACCGCCGGCGGAGTCGCTTTCGTCAATTTCATGGATCGTGCAGATGTGCGGATGGTTCAGCGCCGAAGCGGTGCGCGCCTCGCGCCGGAAGCGCTCCAGGGCTTGCGGATCGCGGGCCAGCTCGTCGGGAAGGAACTTCAGCGCGACCTGGCGACCGAGACGGGTGTCTTCCGCCTTGTAGACCACACCCATCCCACCGCCGCCAAGCTTTTCCAAAATGCGGTAATGAGAAATGGATTGGCCGATCATCTGGACAGGTCAAGCCAATTCATGAATTTCGCGTTTAGTAGTTGCCGCGTCCGCGGCCACCGCCGCCGCCGCGTCCGCCACCACCGCCACCACCACGTCCGCCGCGTCCGCCACCACCGCCGGGACCACGTCCGCCGCCACCGCCACCACCGTAGCCGCCGCCACCGCCGTAACCACCGCCGCCGCCACCGCCGTAACCTCCACCGCCGCCTTCACGCGGCGCCTGGGGACGGGCTTCATTCACCTGCAGCGCGCGCCCCTCCACAGACATTCCGTTCACTTGGGCGATGGCTTGTTCCATGTCCGCGCCGGCGGCCAGTTCCACGAATCCAAACCCGCGGGACCGGCCGGTATTCCGGTCGCGGATCACCCGGGCGGAATCCACTTGAAAACCTCGGCTGTTGAACAACTCTCCGAGCTCTTCGTCGGTGGTTTTGAAGGAGAGGTTCCCGACATAAAGCTTGCCCATCTGCTTGTCCTCCTGGAGAACATCGGCAGCGTCAACAGCCTGCCCGAAGCCTGAAACTACACCACGGTGACTCGCTCGGCCTGCAGACCCTTGGGGCCCTGGGTCACCTCGAACTCCACCGTCTGCCCTTCATCGAGCGAGCGGTAGCCTTCCGACTGGATGGCCGAGAAATGCACGAAGACGTCTTCGCCGCTCTGGCGCTTGATAAACCCGTAACCCTTGGCGGCATTGAACCACTTCACTGTTCCTTGTTCCCTCACGAATGCTCCTCTGTTGTACTGCGAAAGCTATCTGCTGTTAGCCCGACGCCTTTGTTGATCCGCACGAAAAAAGGCTGCAAGGTTGACCTTGCAGCCTTCTTGAACGAATCAAAAAGGAATGACAAGAACAACAAACGCAGGATCAGTGTAGCACAGAAGGATGGGACCACATTCCGGGAGCGGGGGGCGCTCCGGGAGTGCCCCACGGCCTATGCGCGAGGCTCGTCGCAAGCCACCGGAATCCCGGGGTCTCCGGCGAACAACTGGACGCGGTTGCGGCCGGCGCGCTTGGCCCGGCGCAAGGCGTCGCCGGCCGCCAGGATCAGGGCGGCAGCGTCGCCGGCCAGGCACAGTCCGGCCGAGGCGACCCCAATGCTCATCGACAGGGGCACAGACTCCCCGGCCAGGTCGAGCGGCTCTCCGGCCACGCATTCCCGCAAGCGCTCGGCCTGCTTCAGCGTGGTCTGAGCGTCGCATCCCGGCATGACGATCAGGAACTCCCGTCCGCCGAAGCGGCCAATCGAGTCATAGATGCGGATGCTCATGGAAATGCGCCGGGCCGCCTCGACCAAGGCGCGGTCGCCGGCCACGTAACTGTACTTGTCGTTGAGGCGCTTGATGTGGTCCACCTCGGCGAGCATTACTCCCAGCGGATGGTTCTCGCGGCGGCTGCGTTGGATCTCCCGCTCCAGCGCGGCCAGCACGGACGCGCGGTTGGGAAGCCCGGTCAACGGGTCGTGAGTGGCCTGGAAGCGCAGTTCCTCGTGCGCGGCAAGCACCTTGTTCTGCAGTTCGAGGATACGCTGGGCTACCGACAGCCGTGCCCGCAGCAGCGGAGGATCGAGCGGCTTGGCCAGGTAATCGTCGACCCCGGCTTCCAGGCCGGTCAGCAGGTCCTGGCGTTGCCGCATGATGGTCATGAGCATGACGTAGGTGTAGGGAATCCGCATCAAAGCCCGGATTCGGCGGCATACTTCCAGTCCATCCAGGCCCGGCATCTTCCAATCGAGAATGGCCAACTCCGGGGCCGCGTCGCGCTGCAGGATGGTCCAAGCCTGCTCGCCGTCGGCGGCGGTGGTGACTTCATGGTTGCACTTGCTCAGCAGGATCTCGAGGATGCGGCGATGCACCGGATCGTCATCGGCGATGAGAATGCGCAACCACCACCTCCTCTTCCATCCGATCCAGAAACAACTGGATGGCCGCAGCTTCCTCACGCAGATCCCGTGCCGCGTCCGCCGCGCCGGATAAGTCGCCGCAGCGGGCCAGTTCCTCCAAGGTCGCGGCCCGGTCGAAAGCCGGTGAAGGACCGAAGTTGCCCACCGATCCTTTGAAGGAGTGCGCGGCCAAGGCCAGGGCTGCGGCGTCGCCGCCTTCGACGGCCGCTTGAATCTGGGACAGCAGCTTCGGGGTGTTTTCCCGAAACAGGTGGATCATTTCCACCAGAAGTTCGGCATCGTTGTCCAGACGCGCCAGCAGTTCTTCCTTTGAAAGAGCCTCCCCGGGGGACGGATCTGGCGCCCGCTCCGTCGGCGACGGGAGATCCTCGGTCAGGTGGCGGCGGATGGCGTCGCGCAGCTCCTGGACCTGGACCGGCTTCGAGAGGTATCCGTCCATGCCTGCCCGCAGACAACGCTCGCGGTCGCTGGGCATGGCATGAGCAGTCACCGCCAGGATGGGGACGTGCCCTCCGGTACGCGCTTCGCGCTCCCGGATTCGACGCGTGGTTTCGAATCCGTCCATCTCCGGCATTTGCACGTCCATCAGGACCACGTCGAAGGGCTCCTCGTCCAAGGCCGCCAGCGCATCGAGGCCGTTGCCGACCACTCGAACCACGTAGCCCTCCTTCTCCAGAGTGCGCACCGCCAGCCGGGCGTTCACCGGGTTGTCTTCGGTCAGCAGGATGCTGCGCCGTTGCCGGCGATTCTTGCGCCAGGCCCGCGAGCGCTGCGGCGGTGGTTTCCTCCGGCTTCCTGGACGCAGCACGCGATGGAACGCTTCCAGCAGCTCCGCCTGCTGGACCGGCTTGACCAGGTAAGCGTCAATGCCCAGCTCGCGGCAGCGCGCCGCATCGCCGCGGCTTCCCGCCGAGGTGATCATCAGGATCGCCGCGTCGCGGATGGCGTTCGGTTGGCGCTCGATCCATCCGGCCAGCTCGAAGCCGTCCATGCCGTGCATCAAGGTGTCCAGCAGGATCAGGCGATACGGCCGTCCGGATTGAGCCGCTTGCTGCATCGCGGCGATCGCTTCCGCGCCGCCCGGCACAACCGTCGGAACCATCTTCCAGTTGCGCAGCACCGCTTCCAGGATCTGGCGGTTGGTGGCATTGTCGTCCACCACCAGGACCGAGAGCCCCTCCATCTCCTCCGGATGCAAGGGCTGATCGGCACCGGCCGGACAGGGGAATCCAAAACGCGCGGTGAAATGGAAGGTGCTGCCTTGGCCGGGCTGGCTCTCCACCCAGATGCTGCCTCCCATCATCTGGACCAGGCGGCTGGAAATCGTCAGCCCCAGTCCGGTGCCGCCGAATTGGCGGCTGTGCGAATTGTCGGCCTGGGCAAAGGCTTC
>CAYPHP010000456.1:3806-4286 GCA_964410045.1 uncultured Acidobacteriota bacterium
GATGAGCCGCTGCTTTTCCGCGGGAATTCCCAGTCCGGTATCGCGCACCGCAAAGTGCAGCACGGCATGATCGATGGTCCGCGACGCTTCCTCCACCCGCAGCTCGATTCCCCCGCGCTGGGTGAACTTCACCGCGTTGCCGAGCAGGTTGAGCAGAATCTGCCGCAAGCGTCCGGAATCGCCCACCAGTTTTCGCGGGACGTCGGGCAGGATCTCGCAGGTCAGCTCCAGACCTTTCTGCGACGCCCGTACGCCCAGCAGCTTGGCGGCATCGCTCACGGTGCTGGCCAAGTCGAACTCCGCTTCCAGCAATTCCATCTTGCCCGCTTCGATTTTGGAGAAATCCAGGATGTCGTTCAGGATGGCCAGCAGCGAGTCAGCCGAGTCCTTGGCTAAGGTCACGTACTCGCGCTGTTCGGCGGACAGTTTGGTGTCCAGGACCAACTCGGTCATGCCCAGGATACCGTTCATCGGCGTGCG
>CAYPHP010000457.1:0-4284 GCA_964410045.1 uncultured Acidobacteriota bacterium
GGAAGTCCTCAAGCGCCGCCAAGCCATCGCGGACCTTTTTGCGATGTCCCCCGGCCGCCCGCTCGGAGAGTTCCACCAAGCGGTCGGTGGTTTTGCCCATCGCGGAAACGACGACGAGCGGACGCTGGCGCAACCGGCCGGCGACGATCCGGGCGACGCGTTGAATCGCGGCGGCGCTCTCGACTGAGCTGCCGCCAAATTTCATGACAATCATACGGGACGGACTCTTCAAGTGGGGGCGGGCACGGGGGCCCGCCCCTACAGCAATCCTTCGGATTTAATCAGCTCGGCGTTGAGCAGCGCCGCGCCACCCGCGCCGCGGATCGTATTGTGACCGAGGGCGGTGAACTTGTATTGCAGGACGGGGCAAGGCCGCGCCCGGCCGACGAAGACGGTCATGCCCCCTTCGCGCTCGACATCCAGCCGTGGCTGCGGACGGTCTACTTCTTCCATTACTATTACTGGACGGTCCGGTGCGCTGGGCAGCTTTCGCTCCTGAGGTACGCCGCGATAGCTGCTCCAGGCCTTCTTCAATTCATCGAGCGACGCGGGCTGCACCAATTCGATGCTGACGCTCTGGGTGTGCCCATCAAGCACGGGAACGCGGTTGCAGTGCGCGCTGACCGGAAATGATCCCGGCTCAATGCGTCCGTTCACAACGTGCCCCAAAATCCGCTGCGTCTCCTCTTCCAGTTTCTCTTCTTCGTTCTTGATGTACGGGATCACGTTACCAAGAGCGTCCATGGACGCGACGCCGGGATAGCCCGCTCCGCTGACCGCCTGCATCGTGGTCACGGCTACGCGCTTCAAGCCAAACGCGCGTTCCAGGGGAGCCAGCGCCAGTGTGAGTGTGACGGCCGAGCAGTTCGGGTTGGTGTAGATGCGGCCCTTCCATCCGCGCGCCGCCTGCTTCCCGGCGACGGCCAGGTGTTCCGGATTGATCTCCGGGACCAGCAGCGGCACCTCGGGATCCATGCGGAACGCCGAGGCGTTGCTGACCACGATATGCCCGCACTTGGCAAAGGCCGGCTCAATCGTGCTCGCGGACGTTGCGTCCAGCGCCGAGAACACCAGCTTTGGCGCGCCGCCCGGCGTGCACTCGTTCACTCGCAGGCCGCGCGCTTTGTCGGGCATCGGCCAGGCCAGACGCCAGGATGCGGCTTCCCCATAGCTCTTGCCTGCCGAGCGATCCGAGGCCGCCACCCACGTGAGTTCAAACCACGGATGGTTCTCCAGCAACCGTACGAGGTGCTGGCCGACGATACCAGTCGCTCCCAAAATTCCAGCTTCGATCTTCAATTCCGTTGAGTCTCCTGACTCCCGCGACGCCTTCGCTCACGAAGCTTGCAGCCGCTTCACCAAATCCGCGTAGAGCACTACCGCCTCTTCAAGTTCGCGCTTGGAGACGTATTCCCTTTCCGTATGCGCCACGGTAATCGAGCCGGGACCCAGCAGATAGGGCTTCCCCCACGCGGTCAGCGAAGGGATATCTGTCGTAAAGGATACCACGGTCGTGCGGAAGCCATCCAGCGAGCCCAGATGCAGCGCGGGCATATCCAGCACGTATTTCACGTCCGTAAGGCCGGCTACAGCTTTCTCGACTGCCGCGCGGACCGGTCCGGAGTCGCTCACCAGGCGCACGAAGACTTCCGCGCGCGCTTCGTCAGGAATCACGTTGGGTGCACGACCGCCGGAAATCGTCCCGATGTTGCAGGTGGTCGCTCCCAGCACGGGATCGGTGGGCCAGGGGATCGTGCGCAGGTTCACCAGCGCGGTGAGCAGCTTCTCGATGGCCGACTCGCCCAGTTCGGGATAAGCGGAGTGGGCCATGCGCCCATGCGATTCGAACTCCATACGCAACGCGCCCTTGCTGCCCAGCGCGAGCTGGTTCTCGGTGGGCTCGCCGTTGATCAGAAAACGTGACCCGCGTGGAGTGCGGTTGGCAAACTGTGCCCCGGTGGAGTTGCGCTCTTCGCCGACGAGGAACAGCACGCCGAATCCGGATCGCCCTTCGGCGCGCAACCGCTCGGCGGCCTTGATCATCGCCGCGGCGATGCCCTTCGCGTCGCAGGATCCACGTCCGCGGATCGCGGCGTCGTCTTCGGAAGACGGAAAGAACGGCGGCACGGTGTCGAGATGCGTGGAGAGGACCACATCAGGCTGTCCCCACGACGCAAACACATTGGGGCGTCCGGGCTCGGCGTCTTCCAGGCTCACCTCGGCCCCGAGTTCGCGCAGGTACCCGGCAACAAACTCCGCCGCCTCGCGCTCCATCCCTGTGGTGGACTCGATATCCACCAACCGGCGGGTCAGTTCAAACAGATGCATAGAAGACTCGGATCACCGTTCCGCCAACAACCGTCCCATCCGCAACGACTGCGAGACGCCGTGGCCGGAGTAGGCGCCGCCGAACCAGACTTTCGGCGAGCGGGGATGCTGCCGCAGGATGGGGCGGTAGTCGCCTGAAATACAGACAGGCCCGAGCCACCGGTGCGTAAGCGTGCATTCATGCAGCGCCGGATGCAGGCGGCGGACGCGCTGCTCAAACGCCCGGAACTTGTGATGCGCATCCGCCCAAGGGTCGCGACTCTGCACGGGATCGACCAAGCCGCTGCCGGTGACCAAGCGATTGTCCGCGGTCAGCCGTCCCCAAAGGTAAGGCAGGTCGACGGTGTAGAACGACCGCGGACCCGCAAGACCCAGCGCCGCAACCTGCTCCGCTGTGAGGGGTGCTGTAGCCACGGCGATCGCTAGCATGCAAATCGCCTGGCCTTCGAGCGCGCTCAGGTCGAGAGCGTAACCGTTCGTGGCCAGCACGACGTGTTCGGCGGTCAAGACCCGTCCTGAAATCAACACCCGCGGCGGATCGTGGAACTCCAGGCCGGTGACCGCAACGTTCAGATGTACAGCTGCGCCGGCGGCCGACGCGGCACGGAACAACGACGCCAGAAGTTTGCCGGGATGGACGGTACCGCCGGGGACGCTGCCCGCGACTCTTAGCGGTGAGCCATGATCCCGCCAGTCCAGTGCGGATTGGCCCTCGGGATCGTGGGCAACCTCGAAACAGCCGCTTAGTTCCAGGTCGCAGTCAAACTCGCGAAGTTCCGACAGGCAGTCTTCGAAGCCTGGCAGCGGCCCTGCAGCCGTGTCTTCTAGCGCGATGCCACCGGTACGCCCGCTGGCTCCGTCGCCGATGCGTCCGGCTTCGAGCAGCGTCACTTGGCGGCCTTGCCGCGCCAGGTGCAGAGAAGCGGTGAGGCCGGTGAAGCCGGCTCCCACAACAATCACTTCGTTTCGTTCGGGCAATGGGCAAGGGTGAAGTTCGAGGGGCGGCAAATCCCAGACCGGAGTTCCGTACACCTACTTCTGCGCCACTAACCGCACCAGCCGCGCGGGCTCGCGGTTCCCGGATGGATTCCAGTCGGAAGGGGCCATTACGTCGTCGTAGCGCAGCACCCGGAAGTCCTCGAACAGCTTCACCAGGTCGTTGCTGCCGAAGACCACGCCGTCGCCCAGGCGGCGTTTTTCGCCGGAGTCGCGGTGGAAAGCTTCGACCACCACAATTCCGCCCGGCCGCAGGCTCTGGCGGATACGAGCAACATAAGGGCGGGCCGGGAAATAGATCAGGGCCACCAAGTCCCAGCGCTCGGTCCCAAAGTCAAAGTCCTTGGCGTCCTGCAGGACCGTGGTCAGCTTGACGTTGATTTTCTCGGCCTGCTGGCGGGCTTGGCTCAGAGCGACGTCGGAGATGTCCACGCCGGTGACCGTCCAGCCCTGCTGCGCCAGGAACAGCGCGTTCCGCCCCTGCCCCATCCCCAAATCCAGCGCCGCGCCGGGACGCCGCCCGCGCACCGCGTCGACCAAGAGCGAGTTGGGGCTGTTGTTGAAAATCGGCTGCGGGCTGGAGTAGACGCGGTTCCAGCGGTCCTTCTCGGGGGGGGTCTCGCGACATCCTGCGAGACTCAGCAGGCTGACGAGAAGAAACGCAGTCCGGAGCCCTTTGCCTGCCATATTTTCACTATAACCCAGGCCCGCTCCCGCGTAGGCAGTCCAGCACAGGGGAGAAACAGCGCCTCCTCCTCCCGAATGGGCCCTCAGCGTTTCTCGTCAATGATGGGATCGAGGAAGCGTCGAGCCTGTTTCGTGCATACGCCGATCAGGCTTTCGGCGGCCAGCGACCGATCGTTTGCGGCTTGGACCGCCGGCCGCAGCACGTTCGCCAAACAAACTGCGGTGGCAGCCGTCATGGCGCCTAGAATCTCGTTGAACGGCTGTTCACCCAGC
>CAYPHP010000458.1:0-1434 GCA_964410045.1 uncultured Acidobacteriota bacterium
TTGCCGGCCAACAGCCGCCAGCAAGTTGTCGTCAAAGGCTCGCAGTTCCTGACCGTGCCGGAGACTGTGACCATCGCCGCCGCACGTCCGGGTGTCTTCACGGTGAGCCAGAACGGCAAAGGCCAAGGCGCGATCCTCAACGCTCAAGGCGCGCTGGCGGATTCCCGCGCGCCGGCTACCGCGGGTCAAGTCGTTCAAGTGTTCCTGACCGGCATGGGACCCACGAACCCGGCGGTGCCATCCGGGCGTCCGGCGCCCGGCGCCGAGCCGCTGGCCCGCGTAACCACCTTGCCGGTGGAAGCAACGGTCGGAGGGATTCCGGCGACCGTGGAGTTCGCCGGGCTCGCTCCCGGCTTTGTCGGACTGTACCAGGTGAACGTGCGGATTCCGAGCGGAGTGGCTCCCGAGTCTGCGGTGCCGCTGGTGATTTCGCAGGCCGGAGTGGCGGCGAACACGGTGACTCTAGCGATCAGATAACAGCGGCGAGTTAGACAGTCCAACTGCGGCAAATCTTACAGAGCGGTTCCGGATGGCTGGCCAGCACCACCACGCTGTCGCCGCTACCGCAGCACCGGCAGGGTTCCCCCGGAGAAACGCGACGTACGGCCAGTGATGCTCCCGCTTCCCGTGCCGGATTCCAGAGCGGCTCGCGGGTTACGGCGAACGGCAGCCAACTCCGTGGGATCATCCGATGCCCCCAGTAGTTACGCGGGGTGATGAACTCAACGCCGACCGGCTGGCGTCCGTCGCGTAGCGGGTTGCCTTCCCACACCAGGTGACCCCATGCGCCCATGCCGTCGAGTGAACTCATCACGTAGACTTCGCTGCCCAGCGGAGCGGCCGGGCGCGCATAGAGTCCGCAACCGTGACAGCTCACCGCGAAGGTCAACCCCGAAACGGTGTTGACGCGTCCGCGAGAATCGCGAAACACCAGGTCAAGCTTGCGGCGTAATGTGATTCGCTCCGAACGTCGTGGATAAGCGAGCGTCATCTTAAGCCTCCCTACCCTGCGGCGGAAAACGCCTGCGTCTCAGGCGGTCCCGCAACAAAGGACATGAAACGTTTCCAGCTTCCCGGCACCGGATCGGCCAGCCAGTAAACTCCGGGCTGCTCAAACTCGACGCCCATCGAAGAGCGCCTGCCGTCCCCGGAAGCCTTCGCTCTCCATTTCAAGCTACCCCAAACTCCGACATTCGCCTCGCGGTCGAAGACGTACACCTTGCTTCCTTCCGGGATCTCCTTTTCGGCCGCCACACCGACGCCGTGGATGTTCACGTCGTCGATTTCCGCGTTCACCAGGGACATTCCGGGCTCCGATCCCCTGTACAACAGGTGGACCGGGCGGCGCAGAGGGATTCGTTCTGTTCGTCGAGGGAGAAGCGCCACCATGCGGGCTGCTTATGGGCATGCCAGGTACCAAGAAATAAGGGGTTC
>CAYPHP010000458.1:1444-4241 GCA_964410045.1 uncultured Acidobacteriota bacterium
AACCACTTGCAGGAGTGCGGTGGCAATACTAGTACTTACCCCTCGGTTACCTTTCTTCCCATTCTGCCGCCTCAAGGTAACGCCGACCCGCCGGGTCCCGGACTTTCGTGGCAAGATATGCCGGTCCCATGAAGCGTTCTTGCGTTGGATTCCTCGCGACCCTGATCGCGGTCCTGCCGGCAATGGCCCGAGAACATCCCTACCTGTTAATTCAGCGCTCCGACGTTGCCGAGCTTCGCAAGAAAGTCCAGAACCCGGAGTTCCAGCCTGCCTATCAGCGGTTGTTGGACAGTTCCGACCGCTGGCTGACCCTTCCTCCCATCGAACCGCCTGCCGTGGCGTCGAACAGGGAGAGCCGGGCGGGCGGAGAGTTGGGACGAGCGCGGCAGGGGCAAGGCCGGGTCCTGACGCTGGCCCTCGCCTATCTGCTCACGGAAAAGCCGGCCTATCTGGAGCGGGCCAAGAAAGAATTGTGGTCGTTCACCGGCGTCTGGAAATCGTGGGTGGACCCGTATCACGGTCCGCCGCGATCTTACGATTTGATGGCCGGTGAACTGGCCTTCACGTTCGGTCTGGCCTACGACTGGCTTTACGAAGCGCTGTCCGACGAAGATCGCGCCAAGATCCGCAAGGCGCTGGTCGACGAGGGGCTGCTTCCCTACCTCGAGATCACCGATCCGCAGCGTAAGCCGCGCCCGGCCGGCTGGTGGAGCGGCGTGAACAATTGGAATCCGGTCTGCAGCGGCGGCGCGCTCGTGGCGGCGCTGGCGCTGGGCGAGGAGTTCCCGCGATCCGAGGAAGTGATCTCCCGTGCCCGTGGCGGCATGCGCTTCTTCTTCGATCATCTCAAGCCGGAAGGCGGATGGGACGAAGGCACGGGATACTGGCGCTACGGAATGCGCTACGCGGTGATGGCCTACGCGGCCTTGGAATCCGCGGGACTGGGAGACGACGGCGTCTTTGCCCGGCCCGGCATGCGCAACACGGGATCGTTCGCCATGTTCTTCTCCCCGGGCCAGGTCTTCTCGCCCAGCTTCGGTGACTCACCGGGCCTCGCTTACGATCCCATCCTGTATTTTCTGGGGACGCGCTATCACGACGATAACTTGGTCTGGTACGCCGGGTTGCGCGAGCCTCCGCGGCGCGCCGCTGAAGGATGGCCCGAGGAGGTCTTCGAACTGCTATGGCGTCCCGCAGGTCGGCCGCCCGTTCCGAAACTTCCAACCAGCAAGCTTTTCTCCGATATCGGCTGGGCGGTGTTTGTGGACGAGTGGCCCAAGCCTTCAGTGATCGCCAGCTTCAAGTGCGGTGACCTGGGCGCCAACCACACCCACCTGGACAACAACGCCATCCAGTTGTGGGCGCATGGCGACTTCCTGCTGATGGATTACGGCAGCGGCATCTACAACGCCCGGTACTTCGGTCCGGAGCGCTGGGGCTTTCACGAGATCACTACGGCGGGTCACAACGCCGTGCTGATCGGCGGCAAAGGACAGTCGCCAAGAACCAAAGGTCAGATCAGTTCGCTTCGAGAGCGCGGCTCCTGGACGGCGATCCACGGCGAAGCCGCGGCGAATTACGCCGACCCATCGGTCCAAAGCGCCCGTCGCACGGTACTGTTCGTAGAACGCCGAATCATGATCGTGATCGACGAAGTCGCGCTGGCCGAGCCCAAGCCGGTTCAGGTTCTCTGGCAGTCTTATCCTCAGCCTAAGTTTGACGAATCCGGCGCGACCATCGCCGGCACTCGTGGATCTGTGGATATAGCGTGGACTTCCACGTCGCCGCTCCGCGCGGTCGCCGAAGAGGACCCGGGAAAAGCTACGCGATCTCCGAACCTCCGTCCGGCTTGGCGCTTGGCAGTGAGCGCGGAAGCGGCGCAGAAGCATGTGATCGTCACCGTGGTTTCGCCGCGCGAGGCCGCGCGCCCGGCCGAGCGTCCGGTGGTCACGCTCGCCGACCGAGGCTGGGATGTCAAAGCAGGCGAGCGCGTCTTCCGTCTGCGCGCTGTTGAGAATGAATGGAGGATCGAGTGAAACGAGTGTTGCTTGCCGCTGTGCTGGCCTCCTCTGCGGTCGGCGTTTGCGCTCTTGAACGCTGGCGCACCGGCGTCGTGATGACCGAGGCAGCCGCAAATTTCCTAGCCTCTCTCGCGCCCGAGCAACGGGCCAAGGTCAGTGTCCCGTTCGAAGACGCCGAGCGTAAGAACTGGCATTATGTTCCCCGCGCGCGGAAAGGTCTGCCTTTCAAGGAACTAACTGCGGAGCAGGATCGCCTCGCACAGGCTTTCCTGGCCAGCGGACTCGGCCGCCGCGCGTTTCAGCAAGCAAACATCATCATGAGCCTGGACCGCATTCTGCTGGACCTGGAACGCGGGATGCCGAACATGCCGGTCCGTGACGTGGAACTCTACTACTTCACGCTCTTCGGCGATCCGTCTCCGATGGGCCGATGGGGCTGGCGCGTGGAAGGTCATCACATCTCTCTGAACTTTGTGATCGACAAAGGCAGTGTGACAGCATCGACACCTGCCTTTCTCGGCGCGAACCCGGCAGAGGTACTTGCCGGACCACGCAAGGGTCTGCGTACCCTGGCCGAGGAAGAAGATCGCGCGCGCGAACTTCTGCTGGCCCTGGACGACAAGCAGCGGGCACGTGCCATCATCCTCGAACAAGCGCCTAGGGACATTCTCGCGGTGCCCGGCAAGCGCGCCTCGGAGATCGGCGCTCCCGCGGGGATTTCGTACGCCGCGATGAACGCGCGCCAGCGCGAACTGGTCACGAAGATCCTGGAGGTT
>CAYPHP010000459.1:0-4239 GCA_964410045.1 uncultured Acidobacteriota bacterium
GGACGATCAACGAGCTGCCGCCGGCGTTGGCCAGTTGGGCGCCGCTCGCTCTGTTTGGCATAGGGGGCCTCTATATGCTCTTGCGGGTTCGGACCTAGCTGCGGGGCTCCGGAAAAAGTCGAAATGCAAAAGGCAAAAAGCAAAAGTCAAAAGTAAGTGGAAACGGAGTTTAGGATCAGATCTGGATTCCTGTTCCGCCCACTTTTGCCTTTTGACTTTTGCCCTTTGACTTTTGACCTCTTCCGACGTCCCTACGGAAGCATCGCCTTGATCTTCTCCACCACCAAATCAACACCCACCGGGTTGAACCCTTCCGGGATGATCAGGTCGGCGTAGCGCTTGCTGGGCTCGACGAACTCCAGGTGCATCGGACGCACGGTCTTCTCGTACTGTTCCATCACCGAATCGACGGTCCGGCCGCGCTCGGTGATGTCCCGCCGCATCCGCCGCATCAAGCGGATATCGGCATCGGTGTCCACGAAAATCTTGATGTCCATGAGCGAACGCAGCGCGGCGGACTCGAAGATCAGAATCCCCTCGACCAGCGTGGCCCGCTTGGGAGTAATGCGCAGCGTCTCCGGCTTCCGGGTGTGCACCGTGAAGTCGTAGACCGGCCGCTCGATCGGCTGCCCAGCCCGAAGTTGCTTGAGGTGCTCCACGAGCAGATCGGTGTCGAGCGAATCGGGATGGTCGAAGTTCAGCTTGCGGCGCTCGTCGGCCGGCAGGTGAGAAAGATCCTTGTAGTAGTGATCGTGCTGGATGTAGACAACGCGGTCGCGGACGGCGTCGAGGATCTTGAGGGCTACTGTGGTCTTACCCGATCCGGTGCCGCCACAGATGCCAATGACCACCCTAGACCCACTCCAGCGCGCCCTTCTTCCAGACCCAGATGTAGCCGACCACCAGCAGGCCCAGGAAGACCACCATTTCCACAAAGCCGAACAGGCCGAGCGCCTGGTAACGAACAGCCCAGGGAAACAGGAAGACGGTTTCCACGTCGAAGATCAGGAAGAGGATGGCGATGATGTAGAACCGGACGGTGTAGCGTCCGCGGGCGTCAGACACCGGGTCAATCCCGCACTCGTAGGGCAGCAGCTTCTCTTTGTTGGGTGCGTGCGGGCGAACCAGCTTGGCGGCCAGCAGCGTAACCACCGGAAAGGCAGCGGCCACGGCCAGGAAAACAAAGATCGGAATGTAGTGCGGCTGCATCTAGCTCAAAAGCGGATCATAACACAGGCAAACGGCGAACGCGATTCCCCTGAATCTCAAACTTCCTGGTGACTTTCTCGCCCTGCCGGCCTTCGGCGGTGAACTGGAACGAGAGCACCTCGCCGCGCTCGACCTGAATTGGATAATAGCCGCGCAGGCCGCCCTCGATGAACGAGGTCTCATAGTGCTTTCGCCGCGCTCCCCAGTTGAACAGCCGGATGCCTTCAAAGTCGTGCTTCGAGCCGTTCTCGTCGGGCGCGGTGGCCCATAGGATGCTGGGCTTGTTCTCGCCGTCCACCGACGGCCCGGGATCAAGTTCAAACCAGGCCACCACTCGCTTTCGTTCGGCGTACTGCAAGACCTCATCCGGGACCGCCATGTCCAAGCTGGCGGCCAGTCCCCAACCGGCCTTCTCGCCGGCGTGTACCAGGTACCAATCGTCAAACCTTACGGGCCCCTCCTTCCCCGGAATCGGAGGACGCTCCTTGGTGCTTCGAGCCACGATCTCGCAGGTTTCTCCCTCTTGAAGCTGGTAGTAGACCTGCGCCTTGCGGTCCGCCGTCAGATGGAGGTTGAGGTCACGCCGGGCGCGCGCTTGACCTTGCGACGGACGCTGCCGGGCCTGGACGCGCAGCACTTCAAACTGCTTGAGGACTTCCTCGCCTACCAGGTGGCGCTGTTCCAGCCATCCTTCCTTGCCGGGAGCCGTTCGGACCCGAAGCCAGCGCCGTCTCCGCTCCAGGATCTCGACTTTCTCCCCGAAGCGAACCGCCCCGACGGCGGTCTGGGTAGCGCCAAGCCGATCGCGAAGATTCACCGTAGGGGTCGCGACGTACGCCGTGCCGATCACCGGCTCGGCCACTTCGCGCTTGCAGGCCGGTAGGAACCACAGATGCACACCGATCAACACTGATAAGACCGAGCGCCGGGTCATCTGCCGCCTAGTCGCCGAAAACTATGCCGAGCGCCTTGGCCGTCCGGACCATCTCGCATTCAGGATCGACTTTCTTGATCTGGCCGACCGCCTCCTGCAGGCTGACCGAATCAATGTGGCTGCCCTTGAGGCAGACCATCTTGCCGAATTCGCCGCGCGCCACCAGGTCCACCGCGCCCACGCCAAAGCGGGAGCTGAGGATGCGATCGAAGGCTGAAGGTCCCCCGCCGCGCTGCAAGTGGCCGAGCACAGTGACCCGGGCCTCGCGCCGCGTAGACGCGGCGATCGCCTCGGCGATGGTGTTGGCAACCCACCCGGAGCGTTGCGCGTGCCGGCGCTCTTCGGCCACCTCCTGGAGCGGCCGTCCATCCATCTGCCGGCAGCCTTCCGCCACCACCATGATGCTGTACGGGTTCCCTTCCTTCTCCCGTTCATAGACCTTCTTGCAGATGTTCTCCAGCTTGAACGGGATTTCGGGAATCAGGATGACGTGGGCGCCGCCGGCAATCCCGGCATGCAAGGCGATCCAGCCGGCGTCGCGACCCATCAATTCCAGCAGCATGATGCGGTGGTGGCTCTCGCCGGTGGTGTGCAGGCGGTCAATCGCTTCCGTCGCGGTGGCCACGGCGCTGTCGAAACCGAATGTGGATTCGGTCGCCGACAAGTCGTTGTCAATCGTCTTGGGAACGCCGACCACCGGCAGACCCTTGCGCCACAGCTCGAGCGCAATGGTCAGGGTGCCGTCGCCTCCCACCACGACTAAAGCGTCAATGCCCACGAAGCGGGCGTTTTCGATTACGCGGTCCGAGTAGTCCTTGACCACGGTGTTGCCGTTCTCTTGAACTTTGTAGGCGAAAGGATTGCCGCGGTTGGTGGTCCCCAGGATGGTCCCTCCCCGGGGCATGATTCCGCTAATGTCCTTGTTGGTCAGCTCGCGGCACTTACCAGGAAAAATGAGTCCGTCGAAGCCATCCTCGATCCCCATCACCCGCCAGCCGTGCAGCAAGGCAGCCCGTACGACGCCGCGGATGACGGCATTCAACCCTGGACAGTCTCCTCCGCCCGTGGAGATGCCGATGGTCTTGATGTTCATGGAGTCATGATACTACTGTGGGACATGGACGAACCGGCGTCGCCGCCAGCCGACGGCGTTTTGTATTGCCCGCAATGTGCCGCGGTCTGTTCCCATCCTCTGGTTTGTGGCGACTGCCGCGCGGTGATCTGCAACTTGTGCGGCGCGGTCCTGGAACAGGCTGACGAACTCGGCATCGGCTGAGGTCCCGGGCGTTCACATCTGTTTACATCTTGCCTGATATCCCTCTCCGGCTGCTTCGTCAAATGGACCGGGGGGTTCCTGCCATGACCAGGTTGCTTTTAGGGGTGTTGCTCGCCATTCCGGCCACCGCGCAAACCGGGCCCGCGGCCCTGCTCAAGCCATGCACGATTTCGAACGTGACCGAAGAAGTGCGCTGCGGAACGTATTCGGTCTGGGAAGACCGCGACAAGAAGGCCGGCCGCCAGATTCCGTTGAACATCGTGGTGTTGCCGGCCCTGTCTTCGACGCCCGCGCCCGATCCGTTGGTGGTGCTGGTCGGTGGACCGGGGCAAGCGGCGACCGTGGGCGCCGCAGGCGAAGCCCAACGCTTTGCCGGCATCCGCAAGGACCGCGACGTGGTCCTGATCGACCAGCGCGGCGCCGGCAAGTCCAATCCACTGAATTGCGACCTGGGCGGTGACCCCAGCGTAGTGATGAACATCTTTACGGGCGGTCCGATCCAGATGGAAGGCATGCGCCAATGCCATAAAGCGCTCGAACAGCATGCCGATCTGCGGATGTACACTACGCCGTTTTCGGTGGACGACGTGAACGAGGTGGTCACCTGGCTGGGCTACAAGCAGGTGAACCTGTATGGTGGATCCTACGGAACGCGCGCCGCGCTGGAGTATGTGCGGCGTCATCCCGGGAAGGTCCGCACGGCGACGCTGCGCGCCCCGTTCCTGGGAAATCCGCTGGAATCCATACCCGACGCGCAGGGCGCCTGGGAGCGGTTGCTGGCGGATTGCGCCAAGGAGGAAGCCTGCGCCAAGACTTTTCC
>CAYPHP010000460.1:0-4235 GCA_964410045.1 uncultured Acidobacteriota bacterium
GCGCGCCCGCGCATGTTCGCGGCGTGCTGGATTTTGAAGGCCGCCAGGTGGACGTGCTCAGCCTGGAGCACCCGCGGATGGAAAGGGTAAGACAATGAGTGAAGTCCAGAATTACGGCAACGTCCTGTTGGTGGACACCAATCTTTTCTTCGTCAAGCTGCTCACCGAGCAACTGCGGCTCCAGGGATTTGACGTGATCCACTGTCCCGAGCCGGCCTACGCGCTGACCGCCGTGGAGTGGAACATGCCCGTGGCCATTCTTTGCGCCACCAACTATCCCGACGGCGGTTGCTTCGACATGCCCGCGATCCTCTACGCTGATGCCAAGACCCGGCACATTCCGATTGTCGCCATTGGCGATGGGGAGCAAACGTTGCTGGAGGCGTTCCGCGCCGGGTTCCACGACTTCCTGGATCGCCGCCAAGGCGCAAAGGAGCTGGCCTCTCACGTGTTTTCGTTTCTGCTGAGCCGCGGGAACGGATTTCAGCCGACGCAGATGCTGACCCATTCCGAATCGACGCTCTCCGGGCGTCTTTCCGCGGTCGACCTGGCCGGCGTGATCCAGATGCTGGTCCAATCGCGGCAGACCGGAGCGCTGCATATCAACGCCGGGTCCGACGGGATCATTTTCCTGGAAGCCGGCGAGATCCTCCACGCCGAGTGCGGAGCCTTCACCGGCGACGCCGCGATCATCGACCTGATCCAGCAATGCTACGGCGGCGGTGCCGACGGAGTTTACAAGTTTGTCCCCGCCAGCAGCACCACCGAACGCACCGTGCACGGCGAAGTTACCGGGCTGATCCTGGACGCCCTGCGCATGATCGATGAGCAAAGCACCGAAAAAACAGAAGAGGTTCCCTCATGAGCACCGCACCCACCGCCCCCACAGTCTATTTTGTTGACGACAGCGCCACAATGCGCGAAGTGATGAAGATTGCCTTCCGGCGCGAGAACATCGGCGTGACCGCCTCGCACGACGCCGTCACCGCGCTGGCCGAGATCGAGCGCGTCCGTCCCGACGTGGTGATCACCGACGTGATCATGCCGGAGAAGGACGGGTTTGAGGTCTGCCGGTTCATCAAACAGCATCCTCTGCTGAGTCATACACCCGTCGTGTTGCTGAGCGGCGTGGTGGACAAGGAAGTGGCCGAGAAGGCCGCCGGCGTCAAGGCCGATGACCTGGTCCGCAAGCCCTTTCAGCCCCAAGAGCTGATCGCGCGCGTGAAGCGGATCCTGGCGCCGCCCGCACCGCCGGCCCCGGCTCCAGTTGCTCCGGTTGCAAAACCTGTGGCCCAGCGTCCCGCCGGCCTGGGCAGCATTTTCGGCGGCAAAGCCCCGGCCGCTGCTCCGCCCGTAGCTCCGGCTCCTCCGGCGCCATCTGCCGAAGTCGCCAAGCTGAAGGTTGAAGTGCTACGTCTCGAAAGCCTGGTCAAGAGACTCCAAGCCGAACTCGCCGCCGAGCGGGATTACGCGCGGTCCATGGAAGAGGCGGTCAAGACGCTGCAGGCTGTGTAGGTCGAAGGAGGATCCACGGATTACACGGATTACCCGGATGGGATCCGAGAGGGGTCAGCCACACACGCTGACACCCCTGACGCCCCCGGAAAGTCAAAAGTCAAAGGGACAAAAGGCAGATAGAATCCCGCGAAATCCGGGTAATCCGTGGATTCAGCGACGACCTGACGAAGGCCGGTCTTTCACTGGGAGTCATCGGGCCAGCCTGATCTGTCCCGGTCCACCCCAGTCCAATCGCTCGGCGAATTCCTTTGGCGCGTGCCAGATCAGGCTGTCCCTTTTCTTCCGGATAGGTCGGGTTAGATGTCCGGAAATGGGACGCTAACGACGGCAGGTGGTCGTCAATCGCGTCCGGTCGAGGACGTTGGCGGCAAGAGACGACAGCGGGCAGATCTCGTCGACTGCGCCCATAGCGATCGCCTCTTTCGGCATGCCGAAGACCACGCTCGACGCTTCGTCCTGTGCGACGGTCCAGGCGCCGGCGTTTTTCATTTCCAGCAAGCCTCGCGCGCCGTCGTCACCCATGCCGGTCATGATCACGCCGATGGCGTTGGGACCGGCGGCTTGCGCCGCGGAGCGGAACAGAACATCGACGCTGGGACGATGGCGCGAGACCAGCGGGCCGTCGGTGACCTCGACGATGTAGTGCCCGCCGCTGCGGCGCAGCAGCGTGTGGCGATTGCCGGGCGCGATCAGCGCGCGTCCTTGCAGGACGCGGTCGCCGTTCTCGGCTTCCTTCACATCGATCTGGCAGACCGAGTCGAGCCGCCGGGCGAATCCCGCGGTGAAGACCTCGGGCATGTGCTGCACGACAACTAGTCCAGGAGCATCCGGAGGCATCGGGGCCAGGAACTGCTGGATGGCTTCTGTGCCGCCGGTGGAAGCTCCGGCAACGATCACCTTGTCGGTGGTGATCCGAAGGGCCGGCGCCTTGCGATTGGGCAGGATCACATCGGCGGAATACTTCGGCTCGGCGGGCATCGCCGGCGCCGGCAAACGGCGCTTGCGGACCCGGGCCTGCGCTGCCGAACGGATGGTATCGAACAGCAGGATCGCCGACTCGTAGAGGAAGCCCTTCACGCCGACGTTGGGCTTGGTGATCACGTCCAGGGCTCCTTCGTCGAGCGCGGCAAGGGCAGCTTCAGAACCGGGCGAAGCCAGCGCGGAGCAAATCACCACTGGCAGCGGATCCTCGGCCATGATCTTGCGCAGGAAGGTCAGACCGTCCATGCGCGGCATTTCTAGGTCCAGCAGGATCACGTGCGGGCGCGACCGCTTCATCTTGTCCATGGCGATCAGCGGATCGGCAGCCGTCGAGACGGTGATTCCCGGCTCTTGTGCCAGGACCGCGGCCATCACCTGCCGCACCACTGCGGAGTCGTCCACCACCAGGACTTCGATCGGCGATGGGGATTCAAACATGGAGCATCCTCTTCAATGCCGCCTCGGTGCGCATGTAGACCGTCGGCACCACGCTGCGCACGCAATCGGTCAGGTGATTCAAGCTTTCGGAATGGCCCACGAAGAAGTATCCGTCCGGGGCCAGGTAATTCAGCAGCCGCCGGATCACCTGGGTCTTGGTTTCGGACTTGAAGTAGATCAGAGCGTTGCGGCAGAAGATCAGGTCGAAGGTCTGCGACCGCGGATAGGTCCCTTCGTCGAGCAAGTTGAAGCGCTCGAAGTGGACCAGGCGGCGGATCTCGTCACCGGCCTTCATCCGTCCTTCCTGCGGCCCGGTTCCCCGGAGCATGAAGGATTTCAAGTGATGGGACGGGATCTGGCGAGCCTTCTCCATCGGCCAGAGGCCGGCGCGGCCTCGGTCCAGAACGCGCGTGGAGATGTCGGTGGCCAGGATATCCACCTGCCATCCCGACGCAGCAGGGAAGTGATGAAGCAGCGTCATGGCCAGGGAGTAGGCTTCCTCTCCGCTGGAGCAGGCCGCGCTCCAGACGCGGATGCGACGCGGCCGTTCTCCGGCGGCGGCTTGTTCCAGCCACTGCGGGAATACTTGCTGTTCCAGAAATTCAAAGTGCAACGGCTCACGGAAGAACTGCGTCTCGTTGGTGGAGATCCGGTCGATCATGCAGATCATCTCTGCGGGATCGGAGACCACGCGCTCGTAATAGTCGTGGAGGTTGTCCAGATTAAGGTCGCGCAAGCGGCGCGTCAGGCGCCCCACCAGCAGGGCCTTCTTCACTGGAGCCAGATAGATGCCGGCTTCCCGTTCGATCAAGCGCTGGAACAGGACGAAGTCCGAATCGCTGATCGGTGCAGGAGAGAGTCCCGGCAGCAAGTCCTCAGAGTAGTCGGGGCGTTTGCGCGGCGGAGAGGAAGAGGCCGGGGTCACCGAACTCCTCCCCTCTCGCAGGCAGGCCCGGCACACGACCCGTGAGCGGCGGCGCCCATCGGACCGGGGGAGATGTAGGTGCGCCGGACGATTCCCAGGGTTCCCATCGTTTCGCCTATGCGGCGGACTCCGCCTGATCGGCGGCGGAAGCGTGCAGCGGCGCCTCGACGGCGGCAAGCACTTCCTCGTGCGACAGGACCCGGTCAATATCCAGAATCAGGACAAAGTTCTTGCCGATCTTGCCCAGACCCTTCAGGAAGTCCACGCGGACGCGGCTCCCGAAGGACGGAGGCGGCTCGATGTCGGCGGCGGGCAGCTCGATCACCTGGCTGACGGCGTCGGCCATCAAGCCCATCACCAGGTGGTCACCGTT
>CAYPHP010000461.1:0-4233 GCA_964410045.1 uncultured Acidobacteriota bacterium
GGTGATGTCCAACTCCTGGCCCGCGACGATGCCCAGAACATGCGGATCGTAGAGGCAGGCGCGCTGATCCAGAGTCACCTTCTGCTGGATCGGCTTGTAGGACTTGCCTCCCAAGCCGTCCTTGACGTAGATGAGCACGTAACGCAGCGTGCCGTTCTCGTTCAAGGTGACGTCCTGCGACGGCACCGGGCCGCCGTGGACGCGAGCGCAGACCGGCTCGGCATCCATGCGGATGGGGAAGGTGGGAGGCTTGGCCCCGGCAAACATCACCTTGCCGGTGAGCACGGCTCCGGCCGCCACGTCCACATCCAAGGCCGGGCCCGCCGCTTCCTCGCCTTCGGCCTCTTTGTAGCTTGCCACTTCGGTTTCTTTATCCTTCTTCCCACAGGCGCTCCAGGCGATCGCCGCCAGCAGAAGGATGAGCACGACAGTCTTTCGTAGAATCATGATTATTTCATTGCTCCCGATGCCGACCCGCCTCCACCGCCTAGACGCCGCTGCTCCTCGGCGGTCAACTGGAACATGTAGCGCACCAGCAACTGCACATGGTCGCCGCGGTAGCCCTGGAAACTGGAAGGCGTCGCGCCGGAGAAGACCCAGCGGTCGCCGTCTCTCTTGAACAGGCCGGAAGGCATGGAGGTACCCGGGCTGATCCGTGCCGGTTCGATCAGCCAGCGTCCGGTCCAGCCGGGCTTCAAGCGTTCCCGCGCCAGGAGGAAATTGGGCGCTGTGGCGGTCTTGTCATGCGACGGGTTCCCGGTGGCATGGCACTTCAAGCACGGCGCTTCCTTTGAAGTGAACAATTGACGGGCCATGGCCTGCTCGGCCGGCGTCAGCGGCTCCAGTTTGGCCGCGATGTACGGCTGCGGCTGGTACGACACTGCCTCGAAGAAGCGGACCAGTTTGCGCAACTCGCCGTCCGAGAAGGAGAAGGTGGGCATGCGTACCTTCAGATAATTGCGCACGCCACCGCGGTCGGTATCTTTCTCGCTCATCGCGGGGTTCTTCAGGAAACTCAACAGCCAGTCGGGACCCACGCGAGCCCCTTCACTGGTGAGTTGAGGGGGCAACTGCTCCTTCCAATCGGCCTGCTGATAGCGGGGCAGGCCCATCAGCACGGAGTTGTGCCCGATCTCCACCACGTGACAGCCCTCACAGTTGTACTTCTTGATGATCCACCAGCCCTCCTGAATGTCGCGGCGCTGGTCGGCGGGCCGGTAAAGCATCGAGGCCGGGATGGTCGGCTCCACCGCCCCGAGCAGGAACGTGGTCAGCGCGGTGATCTCCCGCTTCTGCAGGTGGAAGTTGGGCATCTTCAAGCGTTCGAGCTGGCTCTTAACCTTGCCTTCGTCGTAGATATCCGGCTTGGCCAGTTTCTTCTCAAAGAAGCCTTTGTGGTTGTACCAGCCCTCGTGCTCGGCCTTCTCAGTTTGCAGCGCGAAATCGAGCCGCTCGAGCGGCTTGCTGCCCTCAGCGGTCAACTCCGTGCCGATGCGGGCATCGTCTTCCAGGCCGGTGATCTCGTGACAGCCGGCGCAGCCGTAGTTCTTCACCAGCGCGAAGCCCTTGGCCTTCAGTTTCGCGTCGTCCAGGTACGGCGCAGCCGGGAACTGCGGCGCACCCTGGCGCTTCAGAGTCATCAGGTAACTGGCGATGTCCCGGACTTCCTGCATGTTCAGCCGCAGGCTGGGCATCACCGTCTGCTGCTGCACCTGCATCTCGTGACCATCGTTGGGACAGCGGCTGTGCTCCAGGTCGAACAGGAACGGCAGACCCTTCTTGGCGTAATCCTCCGGGCCAATATCCTTCTTCTCATAAGCACAGTACGGCAGAGTGCGCTCGCGCGGATTGTGCACCCAGCGGACCAGATACTCGTAACTCGCTTTTTCCGCAACCCGGGTTAAGTTGGCGGCGAACGTTCCACCAGTCTTCTCGGCGCCTTCGCCTACCGAGTGGCAGGCCATACAACCACGGGTCTCAAACAGCTCTTTTCCGTTCGTCGCGTTGCCCGGCGGATGGGCGGCCACCTTGCCGTTGACGCCCGACTGCCAGATGAACGCGGAGATCGCCTGGATCTCGTCCTTCTGCAGCCGGAACTGCGGCATCTTCGTACTGGGCCGGAAAGCCTGGGGATTCTCGATCCACGCCGGCAGCCATTCGCGGCGCAGCTTCATGCGCACTTCCTTCAAGCTGGGACCGACCTTCTTCAGTTCCTGCAACAAGAAGCGGGCGCGCTGGTCTTCCTGTTCGATGCGGGAATCGATCCGGCTGACGCTGACCTTCAGGTTCTGGGCCTGCTGATTCAAACGGGCGGCCTCGCGCGGGGAAGCCGCGTCGGCAGCTTTTTCCATGCGTGCGGCGTCGCGGTCCGCCTGGGCGCGTTCCTGCTCCAGGGCGCGGATACTCTGCTGCGTCGCGAACAAGCGCTCCGATTCCGCGTCGAATCCTTCCATCCGGTGGCAGCCCACGCAGCCTTTCCAACGGAACAGATCCTTGCCTTCGTTGATGGTCGTGGCGTGCTGCAGGACCAGGTCGGACTGATGACACTGGTTGCAGCCGGCTTCCTGGTTCTCCTTGTAATAGAGCGGCCAGAGCCAGAACTTGTGGCGTCCGTGCCCCTTGGTGATGCTGCTGGTGGCCCTGCCGTTGCCGCCGTGGCATGGCGAGCAGCCGAACCGTTCCGGATCGTGGACCTTGAGCAACTCGGGCGAGGGATGACTGATGAAGGCCAGGCTTCCACCGGGAAGCCCGCCGGAGCCGTCCTTGGCCAGCGGCCCGACGTCGCGAGGCGCCAGCGTGACCGGCTCGCGAACCCCCAGATGGCAGGATTCGCAGCGATCCACCAGGTTGCCTTCGGCCACGTGGATCTGCTTGATCTCGACCCTGAAGGTCTCCATCTTGCCGCGCAGACCCTGCATCTGTTCCTTGTTCAAGCCGCCCAGTTGCTCGGCCAGGTAGGTGTCGCGCTTGTTGCGCAATTCCTGCGCCGGACGATTCAGGCCAGCCTGTTGTCCCAACAGTTCCGACTTCCTGGTTTTCAAACGTTCGAACTCGGCTTGCAACTGGTCGTAGTCGTAGCTGACCCGCTCGGTGTTGCCCCCGCCGCTGGGAACCTTGCCGGTGAATGGCCCTTTCTTGAACTCCTCGATCCGACGGGCCATGGACTCTTTGCCCGAGCCGGAGGCGGTCTCCAGCTCGTAGATCATGTAGTTGATGTTCCCGCGAGCTTCCTGGAACAGGCTGTCGATGGCCGACTTGCGCGCGTTCAACTCGCGCAACTCGGCTTCAATCTTCTGCAGGGCCGGCTTGGCGTCCTGCTCCGCCGCGGTCAACGCCGCATCCAGGCGCTTGTAGGCCTCCGAGTCGCGGATGGCCTGTTCGGAATCGGCCTGCTTCGGCGTGTGTTTCTCCAGCCAAGTGCTGTAGACCTTGATCCAGCGCTCCTGAAACCCCTTCCAGGGCCGCAGGGCGTAGAACTCGTCGTACAGCGCCCAGGTCAGAGACAACATCAGGGCCAGCGTGGCTACCAGGTAGTAGCCGCTCAACGATGAGTCAACGACGGGATCTTTTTCTTCCGGACTGCCCGTGCCGGGACGTGTCTCCTCAGCCACCGATTTCCTCCCTCAAATGTTGAACCAAGGCGTCACCAGGATGTACTTCAAGTTCAGAGTCAGCCGCAGAACCATCTTCACCGGCAACAGCAGCATGGTGACCATGAAGAACTGCAAGGTCAGGTATTGCACCAGGCTCATCTTCTGGTAGATCTTGCGATTGAACTCGTTCCAGGTAATCGCCCGGTGCATGGCATAGCCGGATGCTGCGCCGAATATGGCCAAGGCTACCGACCCGATGATGATCTTGCCCATCATGCTGGTGATTCCGAAAAAGTCCGGCAGGTCGCGGTTCAGATCGAAGACCACGCGGTTGTGATCCCACGTTGTACCTGGCCAGAACCAGATCCAGCCCGGCCCGCGCACGAACGTACCGATAAAGACCATGGAGAGCCACAACACAAAGAATCCGAAGATGAAGGCGCTGATCGCGAAGCGGCGCTGTTTGAACGTGTAGTAACCGTTCCCCAGCGGGTTCTGGTCCATATACGGAATCGCCATCAGCCCGATGACGATCAGCGTGGGCAGCACCACTCCGGCCATCCAGGGATCGAAGTAAACCAGCATTTCCTGCAACCCCAGGAAGTACCACGGCGCCTTGGAGGGGTTCATGGTCAGCGTG
>CAYPHP010000462.1:0-4221 GCA_964410045.1 uncultured Acidobacteriota bacterium
ATACCAAGATCGAAGCCTGGTTCCACCTCACGGCCAACATCAGCTACATCTTCATGATCATCCTCTCGATGCTGCTGTTGCCGGCGTTGATTGTGCGGTTCTATCAGGGCTGGTTCCAGATGCTGTACATTGACCTGCCCCTGTTTCTGGCGTCCACCTTTTCCATTTCGTCTTTCTATCTGACCTCGCAGCGCGTGCTCTACCCGCAATCCTGGAAGAAGACGTTCCTCTACCTGCCGTTCCTGATGGCTCAGGGCATCGGCATTGGCGTGAGCAACGCCAAGGCCGTGCTGGAAGCGCTGTTCGGAGTCCAGTCCTCGTTCCAACGGACCGCCAAATTCTGCCTCGGCGACGGTCCGGCCGTCCCTCGCATCAAGGCTGCGACCTACAAGCGCAAAGCGGGCTGGCTCCCGTACATCGAGTTGGTGGTAGGCACGTTCTTCCTGGGCACGGTCCTTTACGGCATCGACAGCCGAAACCTGCTGACCGTACCGTTCTTATGCATCTTCGTGATGGGCTACTACTACACCGGGTTCATGACCTTGCTTCAGGATCACGTGGGCGCGCTGCGCGAGGCGCTGGCCGGCCTGCAACCGCGCCGCCTGCTTTCCGTCTTCTCCCAAGTGATCACCGGACAAGTCCGCTGATGCTGCGCCGGCTGCTGGTGTGTCTGCTGTTCTGCGTCACCCTGGCGCCGGCTTTCGAAAAAGAGCCGGTGGAAGTCTACCGCCGGCGCCGCGCCGCCCTCCGCAAGGATCTGGACTCCGGAATCACCGTGTTCTTCGCCAAAAAAGGAGACGACGGTGGGGTGTGGGGATTTCGCCAGGACGACAACTTCTACTACTTGACCGGCCTGGACGAGCCGGGCGCCATCCTGGTGCTGGTTCCGGCCGGAGATCAGAAAGGCCCCGGCGAGATTCTCTTCCTGCCGCCGCGCAACCTGACTCGCGAACGCTGGGATGGAATCAGAATGGGTCCGGACGATCCGGAAGTAGCCGCCAAGCTGGGCTTTGAAACGGTGATGTCCACTCGGGCGTTTCAATCCGAGCTGATGAAAATGCTGCCGGCGTTCAACACGTTTAACACGGTGGCGCCATCGGACGCGCTCAAGACACTGGCGCCCTTCGCCGAGTTTCGCGACGCGACGCGGAACATCGCGCGCCTGCGCATGGTCAAGGGCGAAACCGAGATCCGTCTGATCGAGAAGGCGACAGCGTGTTCCATGGACGCGCACCGCGCTGCCTTCGAAGGGACGCGTCCCGGCATGATGGAGTACGAAGTCGCCGCCTTGATGCAGTTCACTTTCCACAAGGCCGGGTGCACTCGCCCATCTTACGCGCCCATCGTCGGCTCGGGCTTCAATTCCACGGTGCTGCACTACAACAGCAACGGCCGGCGGATGGAAGCCGGCGACCTGCTGGTGATGGACGTGGGCGGCGAGTACTCCGGATATGCCGCGGACATCACCCGCACGATTCCGGTATCGGGGAAGTTCACGCCCCGCCAGCGGGAGATCTACGAGATCGTGCTGGCCGCGCAGAACGCGGCCATCGCTGCGGTCAAGCCGGGTATGACCATGGGACGTGGCGAAGGCAGTCTGGACAAGATTGCCCGCGACTACATCAACAGCCACGGCAAGGACCTTAAGGGCGAACGCCTTGGCAAGTACTTCATCCACGGGCTGGGCCATCATGTCGGGCTGAACGTGCACGACTCCAACGATCCCACCCGGCCCCTGGCCGCGGGCATGATCATCACTATCGAGCCGGGGATCTACATCCCCGAGGAGAACCTTGGCGTCCGGATCGAAGACATGATCCTGGTCACGGAGACCGGCGGCAAACTGCTGAGTTCCTCCCTGCCCCGCGATCCAGCGGAGATCGAACGCATCATGGCCGCTCGCAAGAACTAGCCTTCAATCCGTGTTTATCTGTGTTCATCCGTGGTTCCAAAGAGCCCCTCGGCCGCCTGCGATATACTGACGCCAAGCTATGAGTGAGGAAGCAGCCACTGGTGCGGCTCTGCAGGTTCCTACCTTCGGCGAGACTCTCACCGACGCCTTGCTGCTTCGCGGCCGGGAAACTCCGGGCAAAGCCCACTTGCACCTGCGCCAGGAAGACGGCGCCGTCGAGACGATCACGTTCGGCGAATTGCTGAACGGCTCGGCGACCGCGGCAGCGTCGCTACGCCGCCTCGGCCTGAAGCCGGGCGAAACGGTGGCGTTGATGTTGCCGACGTGCAAGGAATTCTTCTTCTCATACCTTGGCACGCTGCTGGCGGGCGGGACTCCCGTGCCGATCTACCCGCCGATGAATGTGAAGCAGATCCAGGAGTACGCCCGGCGGCAGGCGGCCATCCTGCGCAACGCCGAGGTGCGCTTGCTGGTCACTTTCCAGGAAGCCGAGATGCTGGCCCGGCTGTTGCGTCCGCAGATCCCCAGCCTGCGGGCTGTGGTCTCCGCGCAGGTCCTGCACACCGGGTTGGTGGCTGGTCCGGCGTTGGACTTTCAACCTTCCCCCGACGACGTCGCCCTGATCCAATACACGTCCGGAAGCACCGGCGAGCCGAAGGGCGTGGTCCTGACTCAGCGCAACCTGGTGGCCAACGTTCGCGCCATCGGCCACGGCGTGGGCGTGCGCCCCGACGACGTGGTGATCTCCTGGCTGCCCCTGTATCACGACATGGGCCTGATCGGCTGCTGGCTCTTCAGCATCTATTTTGGCCTGGAACTGGCGGCGCTTTCACCGCTGGCGTTCCTGCGGCGCCCAGAGCGCTGGCTGTGGATGTTCCATCACCACCGGGGAACGCTTTCACCGGCGCCGAATTTCGGCTACGAGTTGTGTGCCCGCAAGGTCAGCGACGCGGCGCTGCACGGACTGAACCTATCCAGTTGGCGCGTGGCGCTGAACGGCGCGGAACCGATCATTCCGGAAACCCTCGATCGCTTCACGCAGCGCTTTGCGCCTTACGGATTCCGGGCCGAAACCATGATGCCGGTGTATGGCCTAGCGGAGTGTTCGGTGGCTCTCAGTTTCTGGAAACGTCAGACTGCCCCGCGTTTCGACATCGTCGATCGCCTGGAGTTCGAACAGCATGGACGGGCCAGGCCCGCATCACCGCTGGAATCTGCCACGCTGCGTTTCGTGACCGTCGGCAGGCCGTTACCGGAACACGACCTGCGCGTGGTGAACCACGACGGCAAACCAGTAGGCGAGCGCACCGAGGGGCATATCCAGTTCCGGGGCCCATCCGCCACGTCGGGGTATTATCGCAACGCCAAGGCGACAGAGTCGCTGCGCGATGGCGCATGGACCCGCACCGGCGATCTCGGCTACATCGCGGAGGGCGATATGTTCATCACCGGCCGCACCAAGGACCTGATCATTCAGGCCGGACGCAACATCCATCCGCAGGAAGTGGAGAAGCTGGTGGCCGAAGTGGACGGCGTACGGCGGGGCTGCGTGGCCGCATTCAGTCTGCCCAATCCCGCGACCGGAAGCGAAAGCCTGGTGATTGTGGCCGAGACTCGCGAGACGAAGGGTGAGAAGCGCCGCCAGATCATCGCCGAAGTGAAGCGCCGCGTCGGCGCCGGAGCGATCTCACCGGATGTTGTCCACCTGGTTCCGCCGCACGCTCTCCCGAAAACCCCTAGCGGCAAGCTACAGCGCGACCAGACCCGCCGCATGTATCTGCAGAATCGCCTGACCGGCGCGCATCCGCCGGTGTGGATTCAGGTGGCGCGCCTGGCGGGTCAGGCCGCCCTGGCCACGGTGCGAAGGCTGGTGGGATCGAAGGGCTAGTTCACGCTGACGCGTTCGGCCTTCCAGGTCCGCTTGGCCACCGCGCGCACCACCTTCTTGATCGCGTAACGGTTGGTCATCCGTTTGGCCAGGTTGATCATGGAACGGGGCTTCAGGTAAAAGCGCCAGTAGGCGCTTCGTTGGATGCGCATCAATTCTTTCGGCGGCAGCGATTTGTTGTGGACCACGGGGAAGAGTTCATCGAGGGCCACCAGAGTCTCCTCTTCCATCTGGCCGAACCGGCCTTCCTGCATGTCGTTCCGCAAGACCGTCCCTTTGAACGGCGCGACGATGGAGATGAAGAGGTTGTTCGTCTTGAGCTGGACTGTGCCCCACACGAGACCGTCCCAGATCGCGATCCAGTGCAGGTGTTGGAAGGTCGTGACCATGAAGGGGTCGAAAGAGAATGCGATGGCACTGG
>CAYPHP010000463.1:0-4220 GCA_964410045.1 uncultured Acidobacteriota bacterium
CCGTCGAGCGTGGGAACGGTGATGTGATCGCCCAGCGCCGCCTGCCATACGGTGATGGGCACGACGCAGTGCAGATGCTGATCGTGGCGCTCGAAGACCGGATGCTCGCCCACGCGGAGCACAATGTATAGATCGCCCGGCGCGCCGCCATGGGGTCCGGATTCCCCTTCACTCTCGATGCGCAGCCGCGTGCCGTTGTCGACGCCGGCAGGTACGTTCACTTCCAGGACCTTTTCCTTGCGCACCCGGCCCTCACCCCGGCATTGCGGACAATGCGCCGTGATCACCCGTCCGGCGCCGCGGCAGGCGCTGCACGTACGCGTGACGCTGAAAAACCCTTGCTGGTAGCGTAACTGCCCGCGGCCGCCGCAGGTCCGGCAGGTGGCCGGGCTGGACCCTTTCTTCGCTCCCGTGCCGCCGCACTCCAGGCAGGTTTCCATGCGCGGGGCGCGGACTTTCTTCTTCTCCTCGAAGGTCAGGCTCAGGTCGTAACGCAGGTCCGATCCGCGGTTCGAGCGCCGGCCGCCGCTTCCGAACAGGTCGCCCAATCCGAACAGGTCGCCGAAATTGCCGAAAATGTCGTTGAATTCAGAAAACGCGCTGGGATCGAAAGTCGTCCCGCCTTGCAGACCGGCGTGGCCGTAGCGATCGTAAGCGGAGCGCTTCTCGGGATCGCTGAGCACGGCGTAGGCTTCCGCGGCTTCCTTGAACTTTTCTTCCGCTTCCTTGTGATTGTCGGGATTGCGGTCGGGATGGTGCTGCATCGCCTTCTTACGATAGGCGCTCTTGATCTCCTGATCGCCGGCGTCCTTGCCGACGCCCAGGACCTCGTAGTAATCGCGTTTGCCGTTCGTGCTCATTCTCGAGGATGGGAAGCCACACGCACCATCGCCGGGCGCAGCAGGTGCTCTTGGAACAGATAGCCGCGCGCGTACTCCTCGATCACGGTCTGGTCTTCGTAGTCGGCGGTCTCCACCATTTCCACCGCGTGGTGGAGATGCGGATCGAAGCGCGCTCCGGCGGCCTCGATGGCCTTCAATCCCTGCTTCTCCAGGATTTCCCGGAACTGCTTCAGGGTCAACTCTACGCCGCGCCGCAGCTCGCTATCCGCGGCGGCCTGGCTTTTCAGCGCCAGTTCCAGGGCGTCCAGGACCGGCAGGATCTGTTTGACCGTATCCATGCGGGCGGTCCGGCCAACGTCCTTCTTCTCGCGATCGGTGCGCCGGCGGAAGTTTTCAAACTCCGCCTTCGCCCGCAGCAGTTGATCGCCGAGATCGGTCTTCTCCTTCAGCAGGCGGTCGCGCTCGGCAACCACCGCCACCAAGATGGACTCGACGTCTTCGATCAACTCCGGCGTGGCGCTCTCGGAGGAGGCCGGCGTGCACTCCTGGTCGTTCTTCTCAGGTGCCATGTGATTCATTAGAAAGCAGTTGGTAAGGATTGCCTGCAATCACCACTCTCTATGATTCTACGGGCCGGGGAACATACTGTCAAGAATGCCCCAACTCCTTCTTTTTCCTGCAACCCGGCTACCTTCGCCAGTCCTAACGCCCAGGATCTCCGACTTGCGAGTGGCACTACGGATACTGGGCAAGAGTCTGAACGCGTGGTGTCGGTGGGGTCCGGCACGGGTAAGCCTGTTGATGCTCCGGCATCCAGAAAGCAAGCGTTCCTGCTATGATTCGGAAATGTCACTCTTCTTTTCTCAAGGACGGCCTATGCGCATATTCATCCTGCTTTTCATCCTGTCCTTCCCGCTCGCCGCTCAGGACGAGGACGCCGAGGGTTGCAAGGACCACGCACTTTTCACTCGAATGCCTGGATTCCGGATCGCCGAGTGCAAGCAATCGCAGTTCGACCTGAAGAGGTTTCCGACCGGTCCGGCTCCGGCGGAAGGCTCCGAGGCGAAGTCCACCGAAGTCGAGGGCGCATTCTTTTTCATCCGCTACGAGTTGAAGGAAGGCGGAACGAAACCGAGTCCGCTGCAGACCATGCGGAACTTCCAGAACGCGGCACGCCGGGCCGGCGCAGCCGTGCTGGCCGAGTATCCCGGCTGGTGCAAGGCCGCGGTCGACGAGACCCTGAATACCGGCAATAACTGCATCCTCTACGGGACCACCTTGAAATTCACCGGACAGGGCAAGGAAACCTGGGCTTTCGTGGAATCGAACGGCGAAGGCGAAGGCTACGAGATCTGGCTGGTGGAGCGCGAAGCGATGAAGCAAGACATTACGGTGAACCAAATCCGTGAGCGCCTGGATCAGGACGGGTTCATCGCGCTGTACATCAACTTCGCTACCGGCTCGGCCGCGATTCAGCCGGACTCTTTGCCGCAATTGGAGCAAGTGGCCAGGTTGCTTCAATCCGATCCGGCATTGAAACTGGAAGTGGGAGGCCATACGGACAACGTAGGAACTCCGGACAGCAATCAGAAGTTGTCCGACGCCAGGGCCAAGGCCGTCGTCGCCGCCGTCGTCAAGAGCGGCATCGCGCCAGGCAGGTTGACGGCGGTGGGCTACGGACAGACCAAGCCCGTCGCCGACAATCGGACGGAAGACGGACGGGCCAAGAACCGGCGGGTTGAGCTTGTGAAGCGGTGAGGCCCGCGAAATCCGCTTGACCCTGGAATCGGTTCCAGGGTGGATAATGGACACGTATGCGATCCGGGGAACTGGCGCGCCAGGCCGGTGTGAGCACCGACACGCTGCGTCATTACGAGCGGATGGGTGTACTGCCGGCTGCGCGACGGGCGGCCAATAACTACCGCGAGTATCCGCCGCAGGCGCTCGACCGCGTGATGCTGGTCCGGCGAGCGTTGGCCATGGGATTTTCCCTGGCTGAGCTGGCGCGCATCCTCAAGGAACGCGACCGTGGCGGGGCGCCGTGCCGTCAGGTCCGGGCGCTGGCGGCCGAGAAACTGGCGCAACTGGAACGTCAGATCGCCGACGCCCAGATTCTCCGCGATCAACTCAAAACGACCCTCAAGGCTTGGGACAAGCGCTTGGCAGTTACTCCCCATGGTCATCCGGCGCGGCTGCTCGATACCTTGTAGCGCGTAGCTCCTATACTGAAATCAATGCTGCTTTTCCGGCGGGAAGCCGACCTCTATCCGCTCCTGAAGCAGCATTTTCTTCGACAGGGCTATTCCGTCTACGCTGAAGTTCCCGCGCCGCATGGCGGATACATCGACCTGCTGGCGATCCGCGGCGATCGCACGGTGGCGGTGGAGATGAAGCGGCGTTTTTCGCGGCTGGCTCTGCGGCAAGCCGCGCGCAATCGGCGCTTTGTGTGGCAATCGCTGGTGGCGGTTCCTCATCTTCCGGTGTTCAACAGCCGGACGCGCTCGCTGTTCACGCGCCGCGGCCTGGGATTGCTGGTGGTGCAGCCGCAGGAAGTCACGGTCCAGATTCCGGCCAAGGAACAAGCGCCGCCCTGTACCGTACGCGAAGCATTCGGAGCGCATCTCGAAGGTGCGATGGCTGACCTGTATGCCGGCGCTGCGGGAGGCGTGCCGACGATGGATCGCGTCAGCGCCTATCGCGAACTGGGGAAGCGCGCCCACGCCGCGATCCGCCGTCAGGGCGGGGTAGCGTCCACTGCGCAAATCTTGGAAGAGACTCTTCCCTGGAATTATTTCCGAGGAAAACGAGCCGGCCTCGCCGCATTACTTACCGCGCGATTCCGGCAACTGGCGCCGGACCTGTGGTCAACCACGGAACGCGCCCGTCCGGCAGTGCATGCAATTCGTGCGGACCGCGTGGTGAAGGCCCAGGACCGTACCCTGCGCGTGGTCCTTGATGAACGCACCGAGCCGGTGGCGCGGCCGGGAGACATCGTCTGGATGATTCGCGAAGGACGCATCGCGGGGCGGGGGCTGGTAAGTTTTGCGGGCCGCTACCCGGTGAAGGAAACTCCGCAACGCGAACTGCGCGCCGGTCCGGCGGTTTTCTTCCCTTACCGCTTGCCCGGTCAAGCGCCGGCGGAGGTTATTGTGGCGGGCCTGGCGGGGTTTCGGGAGTTGAAGCGTCCGCGGGACTTTCACCGGTTGCTGAAGGCTCCGTGGCAGACACTTCGTCCTTCTTCTTCGGCTCGAAGGTAAACCAGACCGCGTCGTCGAATCCCGCGAAGCGGCAGACGCGCGGCTTGCCCGGCTCGACCTCCAACGCGTCGCCCACGACCATGGGGCGTACGTTGCGCTCCGCCGCGCCGTCTCCTTGCAG
>CAYPHP010000464.1:0-4201 GCA_964410045.1 uncultured Acidobacteriota bacterium
GTAGGTGACGGTGCCGCTGCCGGCGATGGCCAGGTCGCCCGCGACCAGCACCCCAGCGATGGGACTGCCCGGCGGCAGCGCGTTCTTCCACTTCTCCGGATCACCCAGTTTGGCCGAAGTCAGCCGTGATCCGCCGGCCCCGCCGGACACAAACGAGCCGCCGTGCATAGCTGTCACGCCCATTTGCCGGAAAGTATCGGCAAAATGCTTCAGCACTTCGTCGTGAAAGCCGGTGAACACCAACGGAGTTTCAATCGGCGTCAGGTAAGGGACCGAAGCGGACGCCAATCCCGGGTTGAGCATGGCCTGGATCTCGGCAGGCAAGGGCAACTTTCCGGCTCCAGCCACCGCGGTAGACGGCCTCGTGGGCGTCCGGTCATTCTCCTTCACGTCCAGCATGTAGGCGGCCGGGGTGATCCCGCCGACGGGTTCGTTGGGAAAGACGCCGATGCGCAGCGAAAGCGCACCCAACAACTTGCCGTCCACGTAGACCGGACTGCCGCTCATCCCGGAGGCTACGCCGGTCTTGAAGGCCTTTCCGCCGACCTTGCACAGGATGATGTCCTGACCCGGTCCCCACTGGTTCTTCAGCAGGCCGATGATCTCCACCTCGAAAGGCTCGGGTGTAGCGCCTGTAAAGACCGTGTAGGCCGTGGCCTTCATTCCCGCCTTTACTTGATCCAGCGGAAAGATCTCCACCGGACCCGAGACCGGAACCTGGGCGCTGGCCAGAACAATGCTGAAGACGAACGCGGCAAACAGCGGGGTCCGCCTGGACATGCAAACACGCTCCCTTACTCTGCTCATACTAACACAGCACCCCAGGGCCGGTGGGCTTGGGCGGTGATTCATGCGCCCGGCGGGCGTGATAAGAACTGCGCACCAAGGGCCCGCTCTCCACATGCCGGAACCCTTCCCTCAGCGCCTGATCCCGGATCGCCGAGAATTCCTCCGGACTGTAGTATCGCGCGATCGGCAGATGGCTGGAGGAGGGAGAAAGGTACTGACCCACCGTAAGCAGATCCACATGGTGGCTCCGCAGGTCGTGCAGCGTGGCGCGAACCTCGTCCATGGTTTCGCCTAGTCCCACCATCAGGCCCGACTTGGTCTGCAGGCCGGTGGCAAATTCTTTGACCCTGGCCAGGTGCTCCAGAGATCGCCGGTACCGCGACCCCGGCCGTACGGTGGCATACAAGCGCTCCACCGTCTCGATATTGTGGTTGAGGACATCGGGTTGCGCGTCCACGACGATCTTCAAGGCATCCGGCGAGCCCTGGAAGTCGGGGATCAGGACCTCCACACGGCACCCGGGACGCTCGCGGCGGATCGCTTGAATCGTGCGGGCAAACAGCTCTGCGCCGCCATCCCGGCGATCATCCCGATTGACCGAGGTCACCACGGCATAGTCGAGCTTCAGCGCGGCCACGGCCTGGGCCACGCGATCGGCTTCCCCAAGGTCCAGCTCCAGCGGGGCGCCCTTCTGCACGGCACAGAATCCGCAGCGCCGCGTGCAGACGTTGCCGGCGATCATGAACGTGGCGGTGCGCTGCTCCCAGCATTCACCCAGGTTGGGACAGTGCGCGCTCTGGCAGACAGTGTGCAACTCTAGCGATTCCACCAGCGACAGCACCTGATGGTAGTTTTCGCCGCCCGGGGCTCGCGCTTTCAGCCACGACGGACGCACCAGGGGTTCGGGTAACGGGTGACAGGTGTCGGGAGTGGTTGCCAATCTCCTTCCATTGTACACTGGCCACTACCTATGATCTCGATCCAGTTCCTCGGCGCGGCAGGCACGGTTACAGGCTCCAAACACATGGTCCGTTTTCCCGGCGATCGCGAATTGCTTGTCGATTGCGGGCTCTTTCAGGGCGCCAAAGAATGGCGTGAGCGTAACTGGTCACCTTTGCCGGTGAGCAGCAAGAACGTGGAATGGATCGCGCTGACCCACGCGCACCTGGATCACGTCGGTTTCCTGCCACGGCTGGCCGCGGAAGGCTTTAAGGGGCCGGTCCACTGTACACCGGCCACGGTGGATCTGGCCGGCATCGTGCTCCCCGATTCCGGACATCTCCAGGAAGAAGAAGCTGAGTACGCCAACCACAAGAAGTTCAGCAAGCACGCCAAGGCCCTGCCCCTGTACACTTACGACCAGGCGGTTGAGTCGCTGAAGTTGCTCAAGCCGGTCCCGTTTCATAAGGATTTTCAGGTAGACGGCGAGATCCGCGGGCGCTTCCTACGTGCCGGCCACATCCTCGGGTCCGGATTCCTGGAGATGCGCTACAAGGGGCTGAACGTGCTCTTCAGTGGAGACCTGGGCCGTCCGCGCGAGGACGCGGCAATCCCCGAGCCGGTGATGGAAGCCGATTACCTGCTGCTGGAGTCCACTTACGGGAATCGGTTGCACAGCAAGGCGGATCCGCGTCCAAAGCTGGCCGAGATCCTCACCAGCACCGCGAAAAAGGGCGGCAGCGTGGTGATCCCGGCGTTTGCCGTGGAGCGCACGGAGCGCCTGCTCTTCATGCTCAAGAAGCTGATGGAGACCGGCATGGCCCCCAAGCTGCCGGTGTTCGTGGATTCGCCTATGGCCGTCGAGGCGGTCAAGATCTTCCAGCGTCACCGGGAGGAGTTCGACGACGCCACGGTTCGCATGATCGATCGCTATGGCAGCCCCACGGATTGGCCGAATTTCCATTACTCCACGACGCGCGCCGAGTCCGTCCGCATTAACGAAGAAAAGCGTCCGCACGTGGTCATCTCCGCCAGCGGGATGCTCACCGGCGGTCGCGTACTGCACCACCTGGAGCGCCGCTTGCCCGATCCACGTTGTACGGTGGTCTTTGTGGGCTTCCAGGCGCCCGGCAGCCGCGGGCAGCTCCTGCAAAGCGGACGGACAGAGATCAAGATGTTCGGGAAGATCATTCCAGTGAAGTGCCGCATCGAGACGCTCGACCAGTTCTCCGACCACGCCGATTACGAGGAGATCCTCGGCTGGCTCAAGAACTTCAAGCGCCCTCCCAAACGGACCTTCCTGGTCCACGGCGAGCCCACCGGGGCCGAGGCGTTGCGCGAACGCATCAACAAGGCCTACGGCTGGGATGTCCAGGTCGCGAAGTATCTGGAGAAGGTGGAGTTGGAATGAGGACTGTCCGCAGATTGCGCCGATTGACGCAGACTAACGCCCGAAGGCCCGCGCCCGACGGCTAGCCAAGGCCTCCCGCCGTGTTCGCAAGGAAAGCATGCGGGTGAACGCCGAGTTTGCGGCTATCGAATGCGACCCTGAAGACCTGCCTCATGGAAACGGCGATCGGCCGGCTCAGTCTGTTGATCAGCCGTGCCGCCGTGTTCTCGCTAATCCGCAATTTGACCGGTGAGTCGGACGAGACTCCTCCTGGGGCCCCTCATGCTATGATTTTTGAACACCATGCCAACAGACAATTCCTTTGACTGCATTGTGATCGGCAGCGGGCCGGGCGGGTATGTGGCAGCCATTCGCGCCGGACAGCTCGGGCTGAAGACCGCGCTCATCGAGAAAGACGAGAAACTGGGCGGAGCCTGCCTGCACGTCGGCTGCATTCCCACCAAAGCGCTGCTGCAGAACGCCGAAGTCTACAGCCATATCCAGAACTCCAAGGAGTACGGCATCACCGTCGGTTCCGTGCAGCTCGATTGGGCGGCAGCGCAGGCGCGCAAGGACAAGATCATTCTCAAGCACGCCAAGGGCATTGAGATGCTCGAGAAACGTGCCAAGGTGGAAGTGATCCGCGGCTATGCCCGACTGGCTGGTGGCGGCCGTGTCGTGGTCGATACACCTTCCGGCAAACGTGAACTCAGTGCTCGCGGAATCGTGTTGGCCACAGGCTCGGAAGCGGTGATGCTCCCAGGATTGAAGGCCGACGGCGAACGCGTGGTGACCAACCGCGAGATCCTCAGCCTGAAGAAGATCCCGAAGTCGCTGATCGTCATCGGGGCGGGCGCAGTGGGCGTCGAGTTCGCCTGCATCTACCGGACGTTCGGTTCCGAGGTGACGGTGCTCGAAATGCTGCCGCGCACCGTACCACTGGAAGACGAGGACATTTCCGCCGAGTTGACTCGTTGTTTCAAGAAGCAGGGCATTACCGTACACACCGGAGCCAAGGTGGAGAAGGCCACGGTCGGCAAGGACGGCGTGAAAGTGGAGTTCACCAAGGACGGCAAGGCGCAG
>CAYPHP010000465.1:0-4201 GCA_964410045.1 uncultured Acidobacteriota bacterium
CATCGGGGGACCGGCCAAGGGCATCAAACATCCCATGACCAAGCCGCGAGTCACCGTCGGGAGGCTGGGCGGCGGCGCGGACATTGAGATTGACGATCCTGAGATCTCCCGCAAACACTGCAAGGTGGAAGTGAAGCAGGATGTAGTCAAGTTGCTCGATCTGAAGTCCACCAACGGCACATTCGTGAACGACGAGCGCGTGCCGCAAGCGGAGCTGGAACACCTCTCGGAGTTTCGCGTCGGGTCATCCTTGCTGCTGGTGACCATCATGCAAAAACAGGACTGAGGGAAAGAGTTCGGACCCGCAAGCTCAAACTTTCTTGGCAGTGATTTGATCCTGCCGCAGCAACTCCACCACTGCGCGATAGAGCTTGGCGCGGGTCTGGTGGCGCTGGTTGGCGCGGGTGATATAGCGGACCAACACTTCGACGCCGCCGGCAGCGGGCCGGACGTTAACGGCTGGCTCGGAAGAGAATGCGCTCATTCCCCGGGTCCGCGCCACTCGGCGCCATTCCAGTTCCGCCAACTGGGTATCCTCGGCGGTTTCCTCCGCTACACGCTTCTGGATGGCTTCCACGATCTGATTGGGATCGTCCGCTACTACGTTGACCTTGAGTTCGTCCCAGAGCCATTGGCCGGCCGTAGAGAAGTTGAAGTAGTGGCCTTCGATCGCGAAGCTGTTCACAAAGGTCACCCTTCGGCCCGTGGGATGGCCGATGTCGGTCCAATTGCCGGTCTCCAGTAGAACGGTGTGGAAGAGTCCGATCTCGGCGACTTCGCCGCCTACGCCCTTGATCTCCACCCAGTCGCCGACACGGAGGCCGTCCTTGCCCATGAGGATAAACCAGCCGAAGAAACCGACGATAAAGTCCTTGAGCGCGATCGTAAGTCCGGCACCGGCCAGGCCCAGGACAGTGGCGAGCTGGCCCGGCGGTCCGAACATCAGCAGCAGAATCACGCATACGCCCAAAGCCTGAACTACGGCCCGCACCACGGTGCGCAGCGATTGCAGACGCCGCCGATCGGGCGCCAGCCCGGCCCAATAGTGCTCCAACCACGCGTTGAACAGGAAAACGACCAGGACCACCAGCAGAATCCACAGCAAGTCCAGCAGCACTCTGTGCAAGGCAACGCGCTGGTCGCCGGCCACCTGATCGCTCCAGCGGCCGTAAACACCGGCAAGCTGTTCCTGGCCGTGCAGGCGCTTGTTCAATTCGGCCGCCTGTTTCTGAAGGTTGGCCAGGCGTTTGGCTGCGGAAAGCAGCGATGCGGGCGCGGGCCGCGCCGCCGAGCGCTGCGCCAACTCCGGCACCTTGGCTCGCTCGCCGTCCACCTGCTTCTGCCGGGTGAGGTGCTGACTGCCCAGGGAAGCGATCAGCGATTCGGCGTCACGTTGCGCGCTTCGCAAGTGAGCCTGCTTGTCCCGTAGCCGATTCCACTCACGGATTCGACCGACGAGACCGCGACCGGATTGCACAGCAGGAACTACCGCAGTAGCGGAAACCGCGTCGGTGCCTTGGGTGGCCGCCTTGTGCTGCTCGACCATCCGCCGGATTCGCGCCTGCGGGTCGCCGCCCACGCGGATCAAGTCTTCCTTCGCGTCCTCCACGTCGTTCTGATCCAGCTCCAACTCGGCGCGAGCCACCTGCAATTCCTGCTCCAGTTCCTCCTTGATTTTCCCGGAAGCCTTGGCCACGTCTGCGGTGAGCTGATCGACGCGCGTCTGATCGTTCTCCAGCAGCTTTTCTGCATCCTGCAGGCGCAAGAGGGTATCCAGAATCTCGCCGTCCAACGGGATGGGATTAGCCACCGCATCACGCAAGGCCACTGCGAAGGCCAGGTCGGCGTCGCGGTCGGCCAGTCGCAGCGTCTCCCGCGCCAGGGGATGTTCTTCCGGACTGCCGGGCAGGCGCGCCAGTGCTTGCGAGGTACGCAACGGCTGAAGATCGACCGGAGAAGGCTCAGCAGCTCGTGTTTCGGCACGCTTCGCCGCCTGCCGCTCCGTGGTCAGGAACAAGCCTGTGGCTGCAGCCAGCAGCAGGACAATCACCACGGTCACGACGATGCGTTGTTTCTTCATCGCTCGACAGCCTTCACTGGCATTCTGTCACAGCCAGCGAAACGCGGCGATTGGCGGATATCAGGTTAAGATTGTGCGCCTGGGAAGGACCCCAGGATACCAATGGGCGACCGCGACCACCGAATATCGCCGCCGCGCAGTCTGGCGGCAACGTTGCGGCAACTCGGGCCGGGGATGATTTTGTCCGCGTCCATCGTGGGATCCGGCGAGCTGATCGCCACCACCACCTTGGGAGCGCGGGTGGGTCTGGCCGCGCTATGGCTGATCCTGCTGAGCTGCGTGATCAAGGTGGTGGTTCAGGAGGAGTTGGGCCGCTACACCATCATGTCCGGCGAAACTACGTTCCAAGCGCTTGATCGCGTCCCTGGACTGCGCTGGCGCGTTTCCTGGGTGGTGTGGGCCTGGATGGTTATGTATGTGGGGATTACGTTCCAGCTCGGTGGAATTATCGGGGGAACGGCGCAAGTATTTTCGCTGATCCTGCCCGGGGTCAGCATCGCGGCGTGGTCGGTGATCATCGCGGTGGTCACCATCGCGCTGCTGACCTGGGGACGCTATCGCTTCATAGAGCGCGCCGCCACGTTCATGGTGGTGGGGTTCACCGTGGTGACCGCATTAGGCGCCATCATGATCTGGCGGACGCCGCACGCTCCGAGCCTCGCTGACATTGCCGCGGGACTTTCCTTCCATCTTCCGGACGGCGGGCTGGCGGTTGCCTTTGCCGTGTTCGGGATCACTGGAGTAGGCGCCAGCGAGTTGATCTATTACCCCTACTGGTGTCTGGAAAAGGGCTACGCCCGGTTCACGGGGCGCAACGACGGGTCGGCTGAGTGGACGGCTGGCGCGCGCGGATGGATCCGCGTAATGCAACTGGACGCGCTGGTGGCCATGCTGGTCTACACCGTGGCGACGGTGGCTTTCTACCTCCTCGGCGCCAGCGTCCTGCACGGCCAGAACCTGGTGCCCGCGGGCCACGAGATGGTTCAGGCGCTTTCCCGGATCTACACGACGACTCTCGGTCCGTGGGCCTTCTACTTGTTCTTGATGGGCGCTTTCTTCGTGCTCTATTCGACGATTTTCTCGGCCACGGCGTCCAACGCCCGCGTAGTGCTGGACTTCTTTCAGATGATCCACCTCGTCCCGGCCGGCGGCGAGGAGCACCGCAGATTCTGGCTGCGAGTCATGGTGGTAGCGCTGGTTTCGCTGAACACCACCTGGTACCTGATCGGCGGCGAGCCGGTGGCCATGGTGATGGTCGGCGGGATCGCGCAGGCTTGCATGCTGCCGATCATCGGCTTCTCCACGCTCTATCTGCGGTACCGGCATTTCACGCCCGGACTTCAGCCGCGCCGATGGGTGGACGCGCTCCTATGGCTGTGCTCGACATTGATGCTGTCTTTCGCCGCGTACACGCTGGCGTCACGTTTTCTGGCGTAGCGCCGCCAGGCGAAACGCAAGCAAGATCGCCAGCAGGAATCCGTAGAGCAGCGGGAGACGGATGTCCGACTTCACCAGCCAGTAATAGTGAATCACGCCGGCGGCAGCGCTCAGGTAGATCAGCCGATGCAGAAGCTGCCAGCGTTTCCCGCCAAGACGGCGGACCCATCCGGCGGTCGAGGTGATCGCCAACGGAACGAGAAGGACGAATCCCGTAAAGCCCGCGGTGATGAACGGACGCTTGCCGATGTCCTTGACGATGTCGGACCAGTCGAAGAACTTGTCCAGCCACAGGTACGTCAGCAGGTGCAGGCAGGCGTAGAAGAACGCGAACAGACCCAGCATGCGCCGGAAGCGGATCAACTCCGGCCACCGGAGCAGCCGGCGGAGCGGCGTCACCGCCAGGGTGATGAGCAAGAACCGCAGGGTCCAATCGCCGCTGGCGTGGGTGATGTACTCGATCGGATTGGCGCCGAGTTGCTGCTGGTAAGCCCGCCAGCCAACTGCGGCCAGGGGAGCTAGGCCGAGCAGGAACACAACCGCCTTGGCCTTCATGCGGATCAGTAGTTCCGGCGCAGATCCATGCCCGTGTACAGACCGGCCACTTGGTCGCCGTAGCCGATGAACAGCACGGTGTCGCGTTTCAGGAACTCGCCGAGCCGCCGCTCCTTGGCCTGCGTCCAG
>CAYPHP010000466.1:0-4197 GCA_964410045.1 uncultured Acidobacteriota bacterium
ACGTTGACGGCACGCGCAACGTCCTGGAGATGATGAAGGAACTCGGCGTGGCGCGTGGGGTCTACACCAGCTCGCTCGCGGTCTTCTCCGATACCGGTGGCCGGATTGTCGACGAAACCCATTTCCACGACGGACGCCGTCTAGGCTGGCTGAGCGAATACGACCGCACCAAGTGGATGGCGCATTATGAAGTCGCCGTGCCCATGATGAAGGCCGGTCTGCCGCTGGTCATCGTTCAGCCGGGCGTCAACTATGGGCCGGGCGATACCAGCACGATCCGTGAGTTGTGGCGCGACTTCCTGCGCGGAGCGTTGCCCATGGTCCCAGATAAGAGCGCCTACTGCTGGGCGCACGTGGAAGATATCGCCCGCGGCCATCTGCTGGCCATGGAGAAAGGACGGATTGGCGAGAGCTACATCATCGCCGGTCCCGTACACACGGTGTACGACGCATTGCAGATCGCCGAACGCGTCAGCGGCGTACGCGCCCCCAAGCGGCTGGCCTCACCCGGCCTGATGCGCATGACCGCTGGGTTCACTGCCCTGGTTAACGCGGTGATTCCTCTGCCGGCAAAGTACCATCCTGAAACCCTGCGCGTCGCCGCAGGGAACACATACTTGGGCAGCAGCGCCAAAGCCGAACGGGAACTCGGATTCACCGCGCGCTCACTCGAAGAAGGCTTGCGCGAGACGTTGGAGCACGAGAAGAAAACCTAAGCCACAGAGCCACGGAGGCACAGAGAAATACGCTCCAGGCCCGTCACCAACGTTTCGGTCGGGCAGGAGATGCCGATGCGTACGTGTTGGTCCATGCCGAAGAAGCTGCCCGGTACCACTGAAGTCTCGTACTTCTCGCGAAGCAGGCGGCAGAACTCGTCGCCGCTGCCGTGTGTGAGACGGGGGAAAGACACGGTTCCGAACTCCAAGGGGCGGGCCTGCAAACCGGTGCAAGAACCGAGGAAGCGGTTGAAGATCTCCCGGTTGCGTTCCAGCAGGGCGCGGGTATGCGCGGCAAGCTCCGGCAGTTTCTTCAGCGCGATCACGCTGAGCAGTTCCGCGGGATGCGCCGCGTTTACGCCGAACAGGTCGTTCAGCAGCCACATCCGGCGAGCCAATTCCGGTTGGGCCAGAATCCATCCGCACCGCAGTCCGCTCAGGCCGTAGACCTTGGTCAGGCTGTTGGTGACTACGAAGTTCTCACCCAGATGGATGGCGGAGCGCTGCGGCGGATCGAAGACCGCGTCGAGGTAGACTTCGTCCACCAGCACCCACGGCGCCATGGCGCCGATGGCCTTGAGCGCCTCTTCGGAGGCCAGAGCGCTCGACGGATTATGGAGATTGGTGACGATCACCATACGCGTGCGCGGTGTGATGGCGCGCTCGACGATCGCCGGGTCCAGCGGAAAGCCTGCATCCCAAGGTCGGTCGAAACGGCGAACTTCCGCTCCGTGGTATCGAGCGGCGTCTTCCAACAAACCGTATGCGGGATGCTCGATCAGCACTTCATCACCCGGTTCGAGTACCGCAGCCATGGCCAGGTGATTGGCCATGGACGTTCCGGCCGCCGCCACAACATGGTCAGGCGTCACTCCGCACTTGCGCGCCAACGCTTCCTGCAATGGCGCGTAACCGTAGCCCGCCGGACCGTTGATCTCCAGGTCCTCAGTCTTCACTCCTAGTTCCGCCAGCGGATAGCTGGGCATCCCGCTGACGCCCAGGTTGTAACGGGCCGTAGCGTGGTTCTGCTTGGCCCACTGCATGTACTCGGAACTGCGGACTCGATCGCTCACCCTTTGCGCCTCCAGAGAAAGTAAACCGGAACACCGGTCGCCAGGATGGCCAGACCGATCGCGCTGTTCGCCGGATACTTGTAGATGGTTGCCGCGACCACGGCCCAGCAGCAAGCGACAAAGAAGAACGTGGTGAAAGGATGGCCGGGAGTGCGTCGTGAGATCTCGCCCATGCGCCGCCGGAAGACAAACAGAGTCGCTCCCGTGAGGCCGAACCAGATGAAATCCACGGAGACCACGTAGTTCAGAATCTGCTCGTAGCGTCCGGAAAGCGCGATCACGGTAGCCGCCACACCCTGCAAAGCGATCGCCACCACCGGCACCGCAGTCTTAGGATGGACCCAGGCGATCGAGTTGAAGAACACACGGTCTTCGGCCATGGCGTAATAAACGCGAGGCGCGGTGAGCATGCCTTGGGCCAGAAAGCCGAGCGTGGAAATCGCGATGCCGGCGGCAATCACGTCTCCGCCGTAGACGCCCAGGGCCGCGCGCATCACCGCGGAGGCCGGCGTTGAGGTATTCGCCAGGCCGGCTGCGCCGAGCACTCGTACACATACGTAGCTCACCGCCATGTACAGCACGATCACGCCGCTGACTCCGATGAGCAACCCGCGACTCAAGTCGCGCGCCGGGTCGCGCATCTCGCCAGAGACGAAGCTGGCGGTCTGCCAGCCGCCGTAGGCGAACAGCACGGGAGTCATGGCCGCGCCAAACGCGATCAGCAAGTCGAAGGAAACCGGCCGGTCGAGCAGCGGGGGATCCGGACCACCGGGTGAGCCGACGCTGAATCCTGCCGCGACCAGCAGTGCGATCGCCAGGATCTTCAGGACCATGAGCAGATTCTGCACCGTGCTGCCCCAGCGGACGCCGAGGCAATTGATCAGCGTCAACACCAGCAGAGCGGCCGCCGCCACCACCTTGTCCGACACCGGCCAGCGCGTGATTTCCAGAAAGTAGCGGGCAAAGGTCACCGCAACGGCGGCCATGCCGCCGGTCTGCATCACCAGCAGCAGACACCAGCCGTAGAGGAACGCGACCATGGGATGGTAAGCGTCGCGAAGGTAGACGTATTGACCTCCGGCCTGGGCGAATCGCGCGGCAAGCTCGGCGTAGATGAAGGCTCCAGCCAGGGCGATGCATCCGCCCAGCAGCCACGCGCCCAGGATCAGGAATGGCGTGTGCACCTGCTGCGCGACGACGTAGGGATTGATGAAAATGCCCGAGCCGATAATGCCGCCCATCACCAACATGGTGGCGTCGAACGGTCCCAGGCGCCGGGCGAGTCGGTGCTCAGTCACCCGCGCAGGCTATCACGCTGCCGGGGGCGTAGGCTGAAAAGGAAGCGTTGTCGCTTACAATGGCGGCAAGTCCTGGAGGTGAGCATGCTCAGACGCCGGGGATTCTTGCAGACGTTAGGCGCAGCGGTTGCTGTTGGCGCGTTGCCGCCGTCGGCGATCGCTCAACGCATCGAAGGCAGTCTGTGCAGCGTCGCGCCGCCGCTGCCTTCCAACGCGCTCTTTACCAGCCGTCCGGAGGCGTATTGGGCCGAGTTGCGTAAGCAATGGCTCTTCCGGCCGGGCTTTCTGTACCTGAACAACGGCACGGTAGGATCCTGCCCGCTGCCGGTGGTGCGCCCGTGGATCGAAGCAATTCTGAAGACCGAGGAAATGGAGGACGACAACACCGAGCAGTACCCGCTGTGGGGCTACGGCGCTTGGGACCAGTACCGCAAACCGGTGGCCGAGTTCATCAACGCGTCCTTTGAAGATGTGGCCTTGGTGCGCAACGCCACCGAGGGCATGAACTACGTGGCCAACGGTCTGGACATGAAGCCGGGCGAGCAAGTGCTGACCACCGACGAGGAGCATCCCAGCGGCTTGCAACCGTGGATGCTGAAGGCCAAGCGTTACGGCATAGAGGTAAAGCAGGTCCCGATGCCCAAGCCGCCGAAGAGTAAACAGCAGATCCTGGATCTGCTGGAGGCGGGGCGCACGTCGCAGACCCGCGTGGTCATGATCAGCCACGTAAACACAACGACCGGGTGCGTGATGCCGGTGAAGGAGATTTGCGCTTGGGCCCGGCAGCACAACCTGCTCACTTTGGTAGACGGCGCGCACGCCATTGGGATGATCCCGGTGGACGTCCGCGACATGGGGTGCGACTTCTACGTTTCCAGCCCACACAAGTGGCTGCTGGCGCCAAAAGGCTGCGGCCTGCTTTACATCCGCGAGCAGGTTTGCGACCGGCTGTGGAACACCATCACTTCCGCCGGCTGGGACAATCCCAAGCTGCGGGCCGCCCGCCTGCAGAGTTTTGGCAGCACGAACGTCAGCCTATTGGCCGGGTGGATGGCGGCCATGGATTTCTGGAAGACCGTTGGACCCAAGCGCATCGAGCGCCGCATCCGC
>CAYPHP010000467.1:0-4185 GCA_964410045.1 uncultured Acidobacteriota bacterium
GGCGAAGCATTCGACGATGTTCAGAAACTCCCGGCCCTTCTCCGCGGGCAGGCGCAGCGCGGTCTTCTCGAGCTTCCCGTTCGCGTAGCGATAAAGGAATCCGAGTTCGCCGCTGGTCCATACCCCACCAGCGCGATCTACAGCGAGGGCACGAGGTACGGGTCTAAAATGTTCGTCCACGCCGATCAGTGAGCGCTCGTAGACCCTGCCTTTTGGAACCGCGCGATCCTCAAGCGAGTAGAACTGCCCGTCAGGATAAGTCACCGCGTACGCTTGTCCGCCCGAGACCACCGCGGCATGAACGTTGGGCAGGGCGTAGTCATGCAGTATCTTTCCCGTGCCGTCGAGGACGTAACCACCTGCGAGAAACAGCCCACGAGGCAGTGCAACTAACGTCCGCACTGGAGCCGGCAATTCGGCCAGCACTCGAATCGTCCGGCCGTTGAGCACCATGAAACGATTTTCAGAAACGGCGTACAAACCAGATTCCGCGATTGCCAGGGCGTGGATCGGACGTTCGCCGGGAACCTCCAGCATGTCCACGCGGGAGTAGTCCACGGCAACGTCAGAGGGCGTGACCTGAATCCTTTGCGCCGTTGCGAACGACGCCAACAAGAGAACGGTTAGGCTGAAGCGAGTCATGGCTTGAAAGAGATCAACTGGATGCTACTCCTTCCGCCCGCCGCAACCAGGCCCAGCGTGTAGATGGTCCCGTCCGGGGCGGTGGTGGCTCCCTCAGTCCCCAGGACCACTTCACCGTTGCGGCCCCGAAGCTGGCCGCGGTCGGTGCGCTGACCGGTTTTCGGATTGTACGTGATCAGGTGCGTGCGTGGTCCGCCGGCTGACGCGCCCTCCGTATTGTAGTAATCGAAACGTGTCGCCCCGCCTTGCGCGAAGTAGTAGAGGACGCCGTCGAGGCCCTCGGCCAACGACAACGTGGCATACGGCACTTGCGCGCTGTTCAGGAACTCGTCGGGAGCCAGTTGCGCCAGGGTGCGAACCTTGAGGGTTTCAAGGTCCAGTTCGAACAAGTCCACACTGCCGGCCTGCACGCCATAGATCCTCCGGCCGTCGCGGCTGAGGATGGCGGTGCGCCACAAGCGTTTGGTGGTGGTGCTCGTGTCCGGCGACGGATCGAGTCCCGCGCGCTCCGGAATCGTCGCTGCCAGAAACTCCACTCTGTCGGAGCCCGGATCGTAGCGGAAGATGCGATTGGGCTCGGCGGACCCGTAGACGCGTCCGCTTGCGTCCACCACCAGAGTCCGCACCACGGCGTGCCAGTTGTTCATCCGGCCCAAGACCTGGCCTTGGCGCTTGGTGGGATCAAACTTCACCAAGACGCCGGTCGGAAAGGTCATACCGTAGAGGATCTCGCGGCGCGTGTCCATCGCCAGGGTGATGATGCCGCCGAGTTGAGGGAAGGGAATCCCATGGTCTTCGATGCGGTCACTGCGCGGATCGTAGGAGAGAAAATGTCCGCCCGGATATGAGGTGGCCTCCTGCTCGCGGGCGTGATACCACCAGTTGCCCAAGTGCGTGGCGAAGTAGATCCGGCCGTCACTCGCTTCGTACAGCTTGGTATGGATCTTGGACTGCCGCTGACGCCCCAGGCCCGTCTCGCGGGTGACCTCGGTCATGTTACCAAGCACGCGGACTTTTCCGGTGGCCGGATCAAACTGCGCCAGATGCCCGTCGCCGCCGTGCTTGCACAACCCGATGTAGACGCGTCCATCACGAGCCGCAGTCACCGCCGACCAGAACCCGTCCGCCGGCGCAGGAATGGGATACACCTGAACGGTCACCACAGCCGCGAGTAGGAGCGCCGAAAGCATGTTCAGAAGGAAGAATAACAGGGTTTTGCTCTCCGCCTATGCGCGGAGGCTTTCGGAAGAGGCGGGTGCTTGGAACTCCGCAACAGGCACGTTGCGGCGCTTGGTCAGACGCCTGCGGCGAGTCTTGATCCGCTCGATCTCATGAAGGGTTTCGGCAGTCAAGTACGTCGCTCCGCAATGAGTGCAGCTCACCACCGGGACTCCTTCCACCACCAGCAAGCTGGAGCCTTTGCCGTACGTCCGAGTCAGGTGTCGGAGGTGCGCTTCCTCACGACCGCAGTTCTCACACCGGACATTCGCACCTTGTTTGTTATTCCGCATAGACAGTAAGAATGTACAGCCGACTAACCAGCCCAAACTTGGCAACGACGAAGGCACGGCGGCCATCCGTAGCGCGGCCGAAGACTACGTACTTCCACTCACCCGTTTCGCGGTCCTTCTGCCTCTCGATGATCGAGCCGGTGAGCAGGCTGTTCTCGACGTCCAGGATACTAAGGCCGTCCTCGTCTGCTTCTTCGTCGGCGTGCATGGTCATGACCTATTGACCTTGCCGCACCAACTCGCGCATTCGCTTGAGGACGCGACCGTGCAATCTGGAGGGTATTCTACATCAAGACTGCAGGGCGAACTGGTCCTCGACCGTCTCTGTGTTCTCGGTGCCTCTGCGGTGAAAAGCCCTTACCCCACCAACGAAAACCGCGGAGCCCGCGCGCGCAGGCGTCTCGCGCATTCCTTGCAGTAGCCGTTACGTTTGAGATCCAGCAACTCAATCGAGTGGCTGGCGGACATCGAGCAGTCGTAACGAGGGCAGTGGCGGACGCCGCAGGCATGGCCCCACTCATGCCGGGCCTCGGTCAAAGCGCGTTCCAGCAGCAGAGTCGGGTCAGGCGGCAGGCCGTAGAACTCCTGGTGCAGGCGATGGAGAGAAATGATGGCGCGGTGGCCGCCCAGCACCGCTTCGCCAAACACAAACTCCAGAATGGGGATGTACAGATCCGCTTCCGTGACCGCCAGCACCCCGTCGGGAATATGGGCCAGCAGGTCCGTGGAATAGTACTGGCGGCGGCTAGGGTGGAACGCAAACTCCAGGTCCAGCGGCAGCAGTCCGACTTGCGCGTCGAGCTTCTTGGCCAGTTTCGCCAGCCAAGGCCCCGGCAGCGGACCCAGTGCCACGAGACAGGGAGTTTCAATCACGCACTCTTCTCCACGTCAAAGCCGCCTTGCGGCGTGCCGCCTTCTTCCAGCGTCTCCTCGTCCAGCTCTCGAGGCCGGTGATACCCGAAGCGCCGGATCTTGTGGTAGAGCGTGGCCCGGTCAATCTCCAGGATGCGCGCGGCCCGGCTCATGTTCCAGCGGCACTCCTCGAGTACCCGGCCGATGTGAGTCTTCTCAACATCCTCGAGTGACCGGGGCCCGGCGCCGGTGGTGGTGGCCACCTGAAACGGGAAGTCCTCCGGCTTCAGTTCCTGATCGCGCCCAATCACCACGGCGCGCTCGATGGCGTTCTCAAGCTCGCGGACGTTGCCCGGCCAGCCGTGCCGCAGCAGCAGGTCCATGGCGTCCTTGGAGATGGCGTCAAAGTGCTTATTGGTGGCCTGGCAAAACTTCAGCAGGAAATGATGCGCCAGCAGGGGAATATCCTCGCGACGCTCGCGCAGCGCCGGAACGGTGATGGGGAAGACGTTCAGGCGGTAGAACAGGTCGGCGCGGAAGCGCCCGTCATGGACCATCTCTTCGAGGTTGCGGTGTGTCGCGGCGATGGCCCGGAAATCCACCGGAATCACCTGGTTGCCGCCCACGCGGGTGATTTCCTTTTCCTGGAGCACGCGCAGCAGGTCGGTCTGGGTCTTCAGGCTGATATCGCCGATTTCGTCGAGAAAGACGGAGCCGCCGTCGGCAACCTCAAACTTCCCTTTCTTGCGATACTGCGCTCCGGTGAACGCGCCCTTCTCGTGTCCGAAGAGTTCGCTTTCGAGGAGCGTGTCGGTGAGCGCGCCGCAGTGGATGGCCACCAGCGGACAGAAGCGCCGCGGGCTGGCGCTGTGCAGGCCGCGAGCCACCAGTTCCTTGCCCGTGCCGCTTTCGCCCAACACCAGCACCGTGGTGTCGGTGGGGCCCAGGGTAAGGATTTGTTCCTTCAGCCGCTGCATGGCCGGGCTGTCGCCGATCATCTCCAGGGCCGGCTGATTGATTTCCAGCTGCTCACGCAGGCGGGCATTGTCCTGAGCCAGCCGGTGATGATCGACCGCCTTGGCTACCAGCTTCGAGACTTCGTCGGGATCGAACGGCTTGCTCAGGTAGTCGTAGGCGCCCTGCTTCATCGCTTTCACCGCGGTCTCCACGGAGGCGTAGC
>CAYPHP010000468.1:0-4179 GCA_964410045.1 uncultured Acidobacteriota bacterium
GCGTTCGCTGTGCTAGTGGTGTTCGTTACCTTGCGCTCGAGTGACCTGGCCACCCATCGTGCCTATTTGACCGATAGCGACCTGAACAGTTTTGGCACGGGCATCGCACCGTGGTATCCGGAACGCGCCATCCGCTTCATTCGCGAGAATCGCTTGCCGCGACAGCTTTACCACGACTACAACCTGGGCGGCTACCTGACCTGGGCGCTGGCTCCCGACTATCCCGTGTTCATCGACGGGCGCGCCTTGCCTTACGGAGCCGATCTTTTTTTCAAACAGCAGCGTCTGGGCGGTCTCGGTCCCACGAGTCCTGAATGGACCGCGGCGCTGGACCACTGGAAGATCTCGACGATCCTGATTTCCACACACCGTTACGGCGGCTACGGCGCGGCTCCGCTCAAGGCTTTCTGCGACCGGTCGCAGTTTCGCCTGGTCTATCTGGACGAGACTGCGGCCGTACTCGTACGTGGCGACGCCAGCAAATTGCCCGGGATCGATTACCGCACGGTTCAACTGCGGGCTCCGCCGGCTACGGCGCCATGGGTTGAGCAGTTCAATTTCCTGGCCGACGCCGGCAAGCTTTATTACCTGTTCGAGCGCGACGCCGAGGCCGAGCAGGCGTGGACCGCGGCGGCGCGCATCTTTCCCGACGATCCTTCCCTGCATCTGGACCTCGGCCAGTTGCGTCACGCACAGGGCCGATTGCCGGAAGCGGAGGCGGAATTCCGGCGAGCCCTTTCATTGCGTCCTTCGCCGACCTTCTGGTACGCGCTGGGCGACCTGCTCTATCGGCAGCAGCGTTATGCGGAGGCCGCGGACGCCTTTGGCCGCTCGGCGGGCCTGGCTTCGAGGTCGTGGCCCTGGCGGTCGACCGCGAGTGCCGGAAAGCCCAGCGAGGCGGTTCGATCCGCGGATCAAGCCTTGGCCGCCAACCCTTACCACGGACCGGCGGCGGTGATCGACTGGGGCTTTACGGCACGCGCGCTGACCGTCCGCGGGCTGGCCCACGTGGTGCTTAAGGATTTCCGTGCCGCTATTGCGGGACTGGAGCGGGCTCGGGCGCTGAACCCGCCGGATGCACGAACGGGTATCCGTATCCACCTTGGCCTGACCGAGGCCCATTTAGGCGCCGGACAGTCTGCCGACGCCCGCCGCGCCTTCGACAGGGCTGTCGCTTTGGGCGCGCAGGGACCCGCCGTCGACCAGTTGCGTCTCCATTTGGTTCCACGGTAAAATAATGGGTGCCATAGCAGCCTTACGCCTATGCCGGTAGTCGCGACGGAGCAGCTAACCAAGGACTATCTCACGGGCTTCTGGCGCAAAGTTCCCAAGCGCTCCCTGGACGGCCTGACGCTCGAGGTCCGCGAAAACGAGGTGTTCGGATTCCTCGGACCCAACGGCGCCGGTAAGACCACCACCATCAAGCTGCTGATGAACCTGATCTTCCCGACGGCGGGATCGGCGCGGATTTTGGGCCGCCCACCGGGTGATCCGTCCATGCTGCGGCGCATTGGTTACCTTCCGGAGCAGCCCTACTTCTACGACTACCTGACGGCCGGCGAACTGCTGGACTACTTCGCACAGTTCTACGGCTACGGCGCGGACGAACGCCGCCGCCGCGTGGACCGGTTCCTGGAGCGCGTGGGCCTGGCATCCTCCCGCGACGTCCAGTTGCGCAAGTTCTCGAAGGGCATGGCCCAGCGCTGCGGGCTGGCCCAGGCCATCCTGCACGACCCTGAGGTGATCTTCCTGGACGAGCCCATGTCGGGCCTCGATCCGGTGGGCCGGCGCGAGGTCCGTGACTTGATCCTGGAACTCAAGCGCGAGGGGCGCACGGTGTTCTTCTCCACGCACATCCTGCCGGACGCCGAGACCTTGTGCGATCGCGTTGGCGTGGTCAGCGAGGGACGCCTGCGCGGCTGCGGGGCGGTGGAAGAGTTGGTTTCCATGGAAGTCCAAGGCGTGGAGATTGTGTTCGAACTGCCTGCTGGGGCCGCAGTTCCTGACGGCATTGAAGTGACGCAAACAGGTGACCGCTTCCGCTGGCAGGTCTCCGAAGCTGAGCTGTACGCGGCGATCGATCGCCTTCGCCAGGCGCGAGCGCGCGTGGTCAGCGTGATCCGCATCCGGCCTTCACTCGAAGATTACTTTTTCGGGCTGGTGAAGAAATGAGCACGGTGCGCATCATCGCCTGGAACACCTTCCGCGAGGCGGTCCGCGACCGCGTCCTCTACAACCTGGTGTTCTTCGCCCTGCTGATGATGGTGGCCGCGATTTTGGTGGGCCAGATTTCCATTGGCATCGAACGCCTGATTATCGTCAACCTTGGCCTCACGGCCATCTCCCTGTTTGGCGTGGTCATGGCCATCTTCATTGGCGTGGGCCTGGTCTACAAGGAAATGGAGCGGCGTACGCTGTATGCTCTGCTCTCCAAGCCCATTCATCGCTGGCACTTCATCGTGGGAAAGTTCGCGGGACTGGGTCTGACGCTGCTGGTGAACACCGCGTTCATGACCGCGGGACTGTTTCTGGCGTTGCTCTACGTCACCCGCGCCCTATCGCTCGCCGATTTCCAGATCTTGACCGCGGTCTACTTCATCCTGTTGCAGCTCAGCCTGCTCACCGCTCTGGCCCTGCTGCTCTCCTGCTTCGCGACGCCGGTGGTCTCGTTGGTTTGCAGTCTGGGTCTGTTCATCGTCGGATCATTCTCCCAGGACATCCGCGCGTTCGGGGAGATGAGCAAGACGCCGTGGATGGAAGGATTCGCCACAGCGGTGTATTACCTGTTGCCGAACTTCGGAGCCTTCAACGTGATCGCCGGCGTGGCCCACGGGAAAACGGTGCCGCCTGCGTTGATCCTCGACAACACGCTCTACGCCTTGCTCTACATCGTCGCCGCGCTGCTGGGAGCGGTGGCCATCTTCAGCAACCGCAACCTGAAATGACCTCCCCGCGCAAAGGCAGCGTGATCGTGGCGGCGGTGGCTATCCCGGTGATGTTCGCGGCGATGATCCCGCTCAGCGAGCGCATCGAGGCCCGCATCGCCGATCTGGATCCCGGCAAAGACGTACTCAACGTGGCCTCCCCCAAACTGATTCGCCAGATGAGCCTGGGTTATCACGGCTTGATGGCCAACATCTATTGGACGCGGGTGGTGCAGTATTACGGCGGCAAGCGCCGCGATGAGGACGCCAACCTTCCCCTGCTGGAGCCGCTGCTGGACATCACCGTGACCCTCGATCCGCACTTGCTGATCGCCTACAAGTTTGGAGCCATGTTCCTGGCCGAACCTCCGCCGAAAGGGGCCGGGCGTCCGGACGCGGCGGTCAAGCTGATCCGCCGCGCCATCGACGCCAATCCCGAGGACTGGCGGCTGTGGCACGATTTGGGATTCATTTATTACTGGGACATGAAGGATTACCGGAAGGCGTCGGAGGCCTATGCCGAGGGCGCCAAGAATCCGCAGGCCCGCGATTGGATGAAAGTGATGGCCGCGCGGATCGCTCAGGAAGGCGGCACCCGCGAGACGTCGCGGTTCTTGTGGTTCCAGGTTCGCGACTCTACCAGCGATCCCAGCATCCGCAAGAACGCCGAAGATCATTTGATGGGCTTGAAGGCCGAAGAAGACGCCGAGCACTTGAAGCCGTTGGTGGACGAATTCCAGCGCCGCACCGGCCGCTGGCCCGCGGCGACGTCGGAACTGGTCGCCGCCGGACTGCTCCGCGGCGTCCCCGCCGATCCCGCCGGATTTCCTTACGGCGTCGATCAGGAAGGCAAGATCACCCTGCACCCCAAGAGTCCGGTGTCGTCGCCGCTGTTGCCGAAGCCCGGCACGCCGGGACTGGCAGTACCGTGACTACCGAGGCTGGTTAAGTAAGCCAACCTTTCCCCGGCCAAGCGCCGACAAGAAAGAGCCTGGCAGCGCACTGCGACGCGCCTCCCGTACTGTTGTGCTAGCAACGCCGGCGCTAAGGCGATCCGGTACTAAGTACCCAGGAAAAAAGTACTCACCTGTAACCCGAACCGTTGGTACCATTGACAGAAAAGATTGGCGCCCGCTAATCTCCTAGTTCGTACACTGGCCGCCAACTCAGTTGGCAGACTCCTTCATCGCGAGGTGGGAAGGAGGCGTGTGTCCGGAACGATAATGGCAGGTCCACTCCCTGAAATCATGGCTTG
>CAYPHP010000469.1:0-4166 GCA_964410045.1 uncultured Acidobacteriota bacterium
GTCGCGCACGCTTGGTCGCGGCTCTTCGGGGCGAGTATCACCTGACCGAACTCGCAGGCGCCGATCTGCTGTTTTCGATCCATCCCACGTATCAGGAGCTGTTTGTTTCCCGTGATCATCGGCGCGAGCAGCGAATCGAACGGCCGGTCGACGCCGAGGTCCTGGACCGCCTGCGCGCCATTCCGGACTTCGTCCGAGCCTACGAGCCGGACGGGATGACTCCGGCGGAGTTCATCGGCTACGGGCTTACCCAGCGCACGCTGAGCCAGTTTGTCGAATCGGGCTGGAAGATGATGGAGAGTTTCCGGTAAATGGCTACTCCGGTGGCAGCGCCCAAACTCGGCACTACAGTGGAAGAGTGCATGGTCACGCGATGGTGCAAGAGCAAGGGCGATGCCGTCTCCGCGGGCGAGATCATCCTGGAGATCGAAACCGACAAGACCACGTTTGAGGTGACCGCGCCGGCGAGCGGCACGCTGTTGGAGGTTTTCTTCGGCGAAGGCACCGCCGTGCCCGTCTTCACCAACCTCTGTGTGATCGGCGATCCAGGCGAGGACGTTGAAGGCTACCGCCCAGCGGCGGCGCTCGTGCATGCGGCCGCGCCGGCGACTGCCGCTACGGCCACAGACGGACCAGGACCAGTGGCGGTCGACGCCGCGGCATTCAGTCCCCGCGCCAGCCGGTTTGCCAAAGAGCACGATTTCTATCCCGCAGTGGCGGGATCGGGGCCGGGCGGCCGGGTTCTCGAAGCAGACTTGCGCCGAGCCTATGCGCAACCACCGGCGGCTGGAGTCCGCGAGCGCATCGCTCGCCGCATGCGCGAGTCGCTGGCGACGACGGCGCAGTACACGCTCCACGCGACCGCCCGCGCTGGGGGTCTTCTGGCAGCGCGCGCGAAGCTCAAGGCGTCCGCGACGCCGGAGATCACCATCAACGATCTGGTGGCCTTCTGCACGTTGAAGGCTCTGCCGGAAGCGTCCGGCGTGAACAGCGAGTACGTCGGCGGCAAGATCCGGCCGCACGCGGAAGTGCATCTGGGGTTTGCTTGCGACACCCCGAGGGGGCTGCTCGTCCCAGTGATCCGCGACGCGCACACCCTCAGCCTTATGGATCTGGCGGTTCGAACCAAAGATCTCGCGGCCCTTGCTGTGGAGGGGAAGATCCCGCCGGACCTGCTGTTGGGAGCCACCTTCACCATCAGCAACCTGGGCAACCTGGGGATCGAGGCGTTCACGCCGCTGCTGAACCCGCCTCAAGTGGCCATCCTAGGCGTGGGCGCGATTCAGGTGCGGCCGGTCCGCAAAGAGCAGGCCGTGGAGTTCATCGATGTTATCGGCTTGTCGCTGACCTGCGATCACCAAGTGATCGACGGCGCGCCGGGGGCGCGCTTCTTGCGTTTAGTGACGGAGAAGATCGAGAGCGTGGAGTCGCTCATTTTCTAGGAGCCGGGCGAATGCCAAAATCCATCGTCATCAGGCCGGAGACGGTATTCGCCCGCGACAAGATCCGTTTCGCGGATATCCCGGTCAACGTCTACCAGAAGACGGTCGAGGAGGAACTGGCCGAGTACTCCGTTGAGGCCTTTCTGGAGATCTGGCGCGACCTGTGTGCGATTCGCGAGTTTGAGACCATCCTCAACGAGATCTAGATCAAGGGCGTCTACAAGGGCGTAACCTACCAGCACGCCGGGCCGGCGCATCTCTCCATCGGCCAGGAAGCGGCTGCGGTGGGAATGGCGTTCTCGCTGGCTCCTGAGGACCACATCTTCGGCTCGCACCGCAGTCACGGCGAGATCCTGGCCAAGGGATTCTCCGCCATCCGGCAATTGAACGACACGCGGTTGCTGGAGATCATGACCTCTTACCGCGAAGGCGCTCTGCTGCGGCCCGTCGAGCAAGACTTCAAGGGAACGGGGAAAGAGCTGGCGCTGCGCTTTTTCCTATACGGAGCGTACAGCGAGATTTTTGCGCGGGAGACCGGTTTCAACCGCGGGCTGGGCGGATCGATGCATGCCTTCTTCGCCCCGTTTGGAATCTATCCCAACAATGCGATCGTCGGCGGGTCGGGCTCCATCGCGCCAGGCGCGGCGCTGTTCAAGAGGGTGAATCGCAAACCGGGGATTGTGGTGGCCAACATCGGCGACGCCTCGTTCGGCTGCGGGCCGGTGTGGGAGGGCATTACTTTCTCGGCTATGGAACAGTATCGCCGTTTGTGGGACCCATCGCTGGGCGGCGGGTTGCCGATCCTCTTCAATTGCATGAACAACATATACGGCATGGGCGGACAACCGGCCGGCGAGACCATGGGTGTCGAGTTCATCGCCCGCGTCGGCGCCGGCGTGAATCCCGAGCAGATGCACGCCGAGCGGGTCAACGGCTACGACCCCTTGCCGGTGATCGACGCGTTCCAGCGCAAAAAGAAGCTGCTGCTGGAGGGACGGGGACCGGTTCTACTCGACACTGTCACTTACCGGATCAGCGGCCACTCGCCTTCGGACGCCTCCAGCTACCGCTCTAAGGAGGAGATTGAAAGCTGGCAGCAGGCGGATTCCATCGCCGCCTTCCGGCGCAAGCTGATCGAGAGCCACGCCGTACCCGAAGCCGCGCTGGACGACGCCAAGGAAGACGTCGAGCGCGCCGTCTTCGAGATGTTCCAGCTCGCGACGGATCTGCGGGTCAGCCCGCGGATTGCTTCTGGTTCTGAACTCGTCGGCGAGGTGATGTTCTCGAGCCAGCGAATCGAGAAGTTCGATGAGCGCCCGTCCGAGATGGTCCTGGAAGACAACCCCCGGGTGCAACAGATTCGCGGCAAGATCCGCACTCCGCAGCAGGACGGCCAGCCGGTCCCGAAACTGAAAGCGTTCAACGTGCGCGATGGAATCTTCGAGGCCTTGCTCCACCGCTTTTCCGTCGACCCCACGCTGATCGCCTTCGGCGAAGAGAACCGGGACTGGGGCGGCGCATTCGGGGTGTATCGCGGCCTGACCGAGGCCCTGCCCTATCACCGCTTGTTTAACGCGCCGATCTCGGAAGCGGCCATCGTCGGCGCTGCCGTGGGCTACGCGCTGGAAGGCGGACGCGTGGTCGCGGAATTGATGTACGCCGACTTCATGGGCCGCGCCGGAGATGAGATTTTCAACCAGCTTTCCAAGTGGCAAGCGATGTCTGCAGGACAATTGCCGATGCCGGTGGTCCTGCGCATCTCAGTCGGCAGCAAGTATGGCGCTCAGCATTCGCAGGACTGGTCTGCGTTGGTGCATCACATCCCGGGACTGAAAGTGGTTTACCCAGTGACGCCGTACGACGCCAAGGGCCTGATGAACGCGGCTCTGGCCGGCAGCGATCCGGTGATCTTCTTCGAGAGTCAGAAGGTCTACGACACCGGAGAGATGTTCGCCGCGGATGGCGTCCCGGAGGGCTACTACGAGATTGCGCCGGGAGAGCCTTCGGTCAAGCGCGAAGGCGCGGATCTGACCATCCTCACCCTGGGACCAGCGCTCTACACGGCGATCACTGCCGCCAATGTGCTGCAGGCGAAGTTCGGCTTATCCGCTGAGGTGATCGATCTGCGATCCGCGGTCCCGTTGAATTACGCGCCGCTCGCCGAGTCGGTGCGCAAGACCGGAAGAGTGCTGCTGGTTTGCGACGCTGTCGAACGAGGATGCGTGTTGCAGACTGTGGCCGCCAATCTCACCCAACTCTGCTTCGACGACCTGGACGGGCCGCCCGTGGTGGTGGGCGCCCGGAACTGGATCACCCCAGCGGCCGAGCTGGAGTCGATCTTCTTCCCACAGCCGGACTGGCTCCTGGACGCGATCCACGAACGGATCCTTCCCTTGCCGGGGTATCAGCCGGGCAGCAATCAGACCCTGGAAGAACTGCTGCGCAGAGCGCGGCTCGGCGTCTGACTCACGACGCCTGCCGCGGACCGAAACCTGCGTAGGGTCGCAACGGAATGATCTCCACTTCCAGCAGTCCCGCTTGAAACAGCGGGAGCGAGTTCAACTTCTCACGCACCTGCTCTTCGTTCTCCGCTTCGAACAGGATGCAAGCACCCGGGACGTCGGCGCGATGCCAGATCTGGCGGATGAATCCCTGAGCGTAGAGCCTGCGCGCTTGTTCGGCCTCGGCGTCACTGGAGCGCTCGTCGCCGCCGGAGTCCTCCTC
>CAYPHP010000470.1:0-4165 GCA_964410045.1 uncultured Acidobacteriota bacterium
TGACTCCCGCGGTTCCAAGCTGCTTATAGGCGATAAATAGGTGGAAGGCGTCGGCCTCGGCGTTCACGCCGTTCTCCCCGTTGTTGGGATGTTGCATGATCAGTGTCGCCAGTGCCTTGCCGATGTCGCTTAACTGTTCGCCGCCTTTGACCGTGTAGGACACGCTGATGCTGGGGTTGCCGGTCAGGGTCGCGGCTTCCGTCGGAGTGATCGCCAGATCGCTTCCCGATTGCCGCTGCACGCTTCCGCTGTAAGTGACTCCGGTGGTCCCGGCCCGCTTGTAGGTGAGAAACACGTGGGTCTCGTCGGTGTAGACATTGACGCCACGGACGCCGTTGCTGGCGTTGCTGGCAATCAATTGGGCCAATTCCTTGGCGATGTCGCTCAACTTCTCGCCGGTCTTAACGGTATAGGAAACGGTGACGGTGGTGGTGGAGTCCAGGGTGATGGTCAGACTGACCACGTCGCCGGCCACCGGGGTCGCGCCGGACAAGGTGAAGGTACCTTGTGCCGTCGTCGCCGGAAGCAGGATGCTGACCAAGACCACGTCGCCTACCACCGGATTGGCCCCCGAGAACGTGAAGATCCCCAGCGGTGGAACCAGCAGCGGCAGGAACAGGTGGTTCGAGTCAATCGCGCCGACCACCATGTGCAGCTCGGCCGGAGCCGCAAACTGCCCGTCGGCCAGCCCCAGATCGGCACGGGTGATCTCCGGCACCCGCGCCTTAATCTCGTAATAGCCGACCTGGTTGGGCGCGACGTTCTTCACCGTGATGGGCATGTCGAAGCCCTGCAGGATGGAGGCAATGGTCGTGGCCACCCCGGCCGTACCGTTGCCGGGCACGTTGGTTTGGATCGGCGGCCGCCCCGACTTGCCGAAGATGCTCACCAGGTCAAAGGAATTGGTGGTGGACTCGTAATAGCGGTCATAGCCGCGGGATCGAGTGCCTACATAGATGCGGTAGCTGGCGGCATTGGCGTCCGCATCCCAGGTGAAGGAGATCTTGTTGGCGTTGCCGCTAAAAGCAGAGACCTGACTTTCGCCTGCGCCAAAGCTCTCCCGGCCGTCCTTGTAGATAGTGGTGATCCGAACAAAGTAAGTGCCGGGAATCAGTTCGCCGCCGGTCTCCGCGGTGGTGACCTGAACGTTCTTGGGGCTGTCGGCGATCAGGCCGAAACCGGTTCCAAAAAGGGTGATCTCCTCGCCTACTTCTAGAGGATTCTCCGCGCTAACGATGGTGCCGTTGGAGCGCCGAGCCAGCGCGGTGCCGATGCCGGTTCCGTCTACCGAGTACAGCGCCGGCTCCGTGTCCGTCACGTTCACGGGCACGGCCACCGAGAGAGTCTCCTGGCCATTGTTGCGCTTGCGCACCTGCAAACTGGCGCTGGTTCCGGTGACTTCGGCGGGCAACTGGAACGTGATCTGGCCCGCGGACACGTGCTTCAGCGGCACGGCTTGCCCATTCACAAGCACGCTGGTCCCCGCCAGTTCCAGGGGCAACGTACCGGAGTCGATGGTCAGCGTCTGCGGGGCCAGGTCGGTCCCGAAAATCGTGGCCAGCCCTCCGGGCACGAGGCTGATGTTGAAGCCGGCAATCCCGAAGCCGGGACCGACCGGATCGGTATCGGAACCGAGGGTGGTGTCCGTCGACGGGGTTATCGCCAGGTCGCTGCCCTCCTGCTTGGTTACCGACCCGAGGTACGTGATCCCGGTGGTGTTGCCGCTTTTCAGCGACAGATAGATTCGGCTGCCGTCAGAGCTGGCGTTCACTCCGGTGTCCGTGTTCGAGGTGTTGTTCTTGATCGCGGCGGCCAAGGCCGAAGCGATGGTCGTCAGCGTGTCCGAGGCTGTCACCGTGTATGTGCTGGTGAAGCTACTGGTGGTTGTGGAGGTCGCGCCAACGGTCAACTTCACCGTGACACTGGCTACGTCACCCGCCTTCGGGCTGTTTCCGGAGACCGTCAGCGTGCCGGAGAACGGACTGGTGGCGTAGTTGTCGAAGCGCAGCGTGGTGGCGGGCGGTGTGGCGTCAACGCTGGTGGGGATGCTGTAGAAGCGATCCTGCAGTCCCGGGAACACTCCGGCGTAAGCGCGATACGAATTCGCCCCGGAAACGCCATCCCACGAGACGTTGATCGTTCCGCTTGCTCCGCAGTTCACTGCTACTTCGTTCGACGGAGCGCTCTCCCGCGGGAAGTTGCTCAGCGCGGTCACTCGAATGTAGTAATTTCCAGCCGGCAGATTCCCGGACGATGTGTCGCAAGAAGCCTTGACATTGGTGGGGCGCGCCAAGCCGTTCCCCCCGAAGCTGAAGGCATTCACGATGCTCCAGCGTTGCACCATCGGGACGCCGCGCCGGAAATCCAGCACGCGGCGGTTGTTGACGTCCGCCACCAGGAAGCCGTTGTCGCTGCGCAGCAGGGCCACCGGCAGCGCCATTCTTTCCGAGGTGACCCCCTCCTGCACCGAATTGAACTCGGTCTGTCCGATCACCGTATCCGGGAGGGCGCCGTTGGTGGTGGGGATCGTGTTGTAGATCAAGATGCGGTTGTTCCCCGAATCGGCGATGTACAGGCTGGTCTCGTCGCTGTAGGCATAGCGGGGGAAGTTGAGCTTGCCCGCCGAGGTTCCCGCGGTGACCGTCGCAAAGTCGGGCTGGCCCACCACGACGTCGGCGGACGCTCCCGATGTTGTCGGAATGCGGTTGTAGATAAGCACGCGGTTCGAGCCCAGGTCGGTCACAATCATCCGCACGCCATCGCTGGTGACCGCCACGGGATTGTGCAGCAGCGCGGCCGTATTGCCGTCGTTCTTGTTCGAGGTGAAGTCGGCCTGGCCGATGACCACGCTGGCTTGAGCGTTGCTGGACGTAGGCACGGAGTTAAAGATCAGCACCCGGTTGTTCTGGGTGTCGGCCACGAACAGGCGTCCGCCGTCGAACCAAACGCCGTTGGGAAAACGCATCCCGGTCTGCGTGGTGGTCGGAAGGGTGGCGTTGAAGTCCGGCTGGCCTAAAACCACGTCGGCGTTGACGCCGTTGCGCGTGGGGATAGCGTTGTACAGGAGGATGCGATTGTTCCCCGAGTCGGCCACCGCCAGTCGCGTGCCATCGCTGGCCACACCCACCGGGCGGTTCATCCCGGCCGGTCCCGCGCCGGACACGCTGCAGGAGGACTGGTTGCCGGTTCCGCAGGTGAATCCGAATCCGGCCTGGCCGATCACCACGTCGGCGGCGCGCCCCGGACCCAGCGCGGAGCTGTCGTTGAAGATCAGGACGCGGTTGTTCTGCGGAGTGGTGAACAGGTAGCCGCCGTCGGTAACGATCAGGCGATTGCCGGCCCGCGCCAAGCCGTTTGGCGAGCCCATCTCATGGGCTTGCGGACCCGGAAATGTCTGGGTGAAATCCAACTGGCCCAAGACCGTGACTGCGGCCTGGCCCGTCGAAAAAGTCCGTTGCTGAGCGGACGCGGAGCTACCAGCCAGCGCCGTCAACAGAGTGACGGCCAATAAACGTGTGAACAATGGCAAGTCCTAGCACCTCGATGATCGAACGACGAACGGCGCGTAATTCCTTATGTTAGTGCATTTTCGCGGCTGGCGCAAGAGGAGCGGGGCGTGTGAGCGGGCGTCCACGCCCGCGCGGGACGTCCACGTCCCGCAAAGCCGGACCCAGAGGTCCGGCGCGGCCCTGGAGGGCCGCCCCACCGTGCTAACATCGAAACAAGTGCGCATGAAACGCTTGGTCCGGCTCGGTACGTTCCTGCTTGCACCACTCTTGTTTGCCGCGTCCGGACACGAGGCTGCGCACCGTCCGGAGCGGGTCCTGGCGGAAATCGCTCTGGACCGCTTCTGGCGCACACACAGCCGGCTGACCTCGGCCGCCGCACGGCCTCAGCCCCAGGCCGCTAACACCGACGTGGGCAGCATCGCCGTGGTGGAAGACGATGGAACCATCGTGACCCCCGCCAACGCCTTCAACCTTGACGGCAAGAGTGTTCGCTTCCAGCCGCAGGCCGATGGCTCGTTCCGGGTCACCGCCGGAAATACTCCCTTCGATGCCGCCGCCGCGGAATCCGGCTCCCCGATTCCCCTGGCCGATGACGACACCTTCGAGATCAACCTGGGATTCACTTTCCCGTTCTATGGCCAATCCTACCGCTCGGT
>CAYPHP010000471.1:0-4160 GCA_964410045.1 uncultured Acidobacteriota bacterium
CGACGCGGTAAGCTTACGGGACTATGGCTATCCGTGTTGATCGGCGTCCATCGGCGGTCATGAATCGGCAGCGAGGCGAGCGCCTGCTGTTGAAGATGCTTGGTCCAGAATATGCGGCGGAAGTGCGCCGCGCATGGCGGAGTCTGGAACCGGACTTTGAACGCTACGTGCTGGGATTCGTGGCCGGAGAAGTTTGGTCGCGGCCGGGCCTGCCGCTGAAGACCCGCAGCCTGGTGACCATAGCGGCGCTGGCCGCACTCGGCCGGCGGGAAGCGCTGGCGCTGAACATCCGCATGGCCCTCAACAACGGCGCGTCACGTCGCGAGATTTCCGAAGTGCTGCTGCAGATGGCGCCCTACGCCGGCTTCCCGGCAGCGTGGGAAGCGCTGGTGGTCGCGGGTCAGGTGTATCAGACACTCAAGGCAACGACGGCGCCAGGAACACGGCGTTCATAAACAGACGCGTCCAGCGGTTCCAGACCAGGCGGAAGTTGGGATCTTCGGCGAACAGGATCACGTGACCGCGTCCCAGCTTTTCGGCCAGGACCGCCGCAGTCCCTGCCAGGCGGGTTTCCGTATTCTTCCAGATGAAGCCGGAGAGTTTGAGGTCCTCTTTCGCGTAGGAGATCACCGCGGTGCCGTCACGGCTCGGAGTGAAGATCAAATCCGAATTGTGCAGGACCACTTGCTCGCCGGCGTCGTAGCCCAGGCTCAGGAAGTGCGCGTCGTTCAAGGAGGCTCGCAACATCGCGCCGGGCGTACGCTCGACCGGTTCCTCAGGTTTGCTCGGTGTCGATGGGGGTGTGGCCGGCGCAGGCGCCGGTTCCGGCTCGCGTCCAACCAGACGCGAGGAAGTCCACTCGACGCCGCGCCTCATGGCAAACGTCGCGCCGCCGCGGATGCCGATGAACACGCCGCCCTGCTCGATCCACACGCGCAGCCGTGCCACGCCCGCCGTTCCCAACAGCTCCTGGTAGGCAGCGTCGCTGCCGTCGGGGAAGATGATCACGTCGTACTTGCCGAGGTCGGCGTTGCGCAGCGCGGAGGTCTTGATGGCGGTGAACGGATACCCCATCCGTTGCTCGATCAGGAACCAAGTGTGGCCGTAGCTGCGACCGTTGGTGGGCTCGTATGCGGCCATCGCCACCACCGGCTTTTTCAAGTCCACCATTCGCCGCGACCCGAGCGACATGCCCACATCAGTCCACGGGCTGTCGACCCCGTGAACCGTGACGCCGTGCTGCGCCGCCAAGGCAGCGATGCGTTGGTGCAACGACTCCGGATTGCGCTCCACGCGTGCCAGGAACGACCCGGCCGGAAACGTCCTCTCGCCGATGCGCAACTCGCCGCGCGCGACCAGCAGTTTGTAATCCTCCTGGAACAGCGCCCCGACCACTCGCAGCGCCGCGTTCGACGAAGGAATCACGTAGCCATAGGCCGCCCGGTTGCTCGTGACGCTGCCTTTCTCGGCCGACGCTGACGTCACGCGTTCCAGACCGGACGTAGTGCGGTCCTCCGTCCAGTACGCGTCCACGCCGTAACTCAGCGGCATCGACCAAGCCGTCACGTCGTAGAACCCGTACGGCTCCTTGGCCGCGCGACGCCCCAGTTTCTGGTTGCGCTCGTCCTTGGCGAAGACGTCCTTGACGAACTCGTCGTTGAGCTTGGCGTCCTTTTCCAGCAGCGCCTGCACCAGCCGCTTCTGCGGCTGATCCAGCGGGATCACGTAGCTGCCCGCGGGGAACTGTTTAGATGCCACTTTGTCGTCGAAGTAGTTGTGGGTGCGAGCGGCAGTGAAGGCGGCAGTCGACCGGAACACTTCCACCTGATGCTGCAGCAGCGTCGAGACCAGGGTGGTTGACAAGTCAGGCGAGCGCCCCGGCACGAGCACGTACTGCCGCACAGGACCGCGCGTGCCTTCCTCGATCGCGCTCTTGCGAAACTGATAGTAGTCCACCAGGCGCTGCTCGTGATTCTCGGCGGTGGCCAGCAGCACGGCGTAGCTGCCGGTGAAGTGCTTGGCCACTCCGCCGCGCATCGACGACTGGGTCTTGTCGGCGCGCTCCAGCTTCAGTCCTTGATTTCCGCCGCCGTCGGTTTCGAAGGTCAGGCCGCTGGCCCCATTCAGCGTGGGATAGCTGTCGTAGTATCCCGGAAAAAACAGGTCAAACACCTCGCGGTTGAAGAAGCTCCACCCGTAGCGGCGGAACTCGGCGGCGATGGCCTTGCCGTAGACGGCTTCCCAGCGCGACGTGGACTCCGGAAAGTTGGCGTTGGTCGGAAGCGCCACCGGAGGGAAGAACATCACGGGCGGGTTGCCGTGATGGTCGATGAACACCTGCGGGTTCCACTCCTGAATCGTACGCACGATTTCCTGCGACTCCTTCTGGGTGACCGCGTAGGCGTCGCGATTCAAGTCGATATGGTAGTGGTTGTCGTTCGAATCCATCAGCCAGTCGCCGCGATGCTCCACGGCCTGCGGATCGGCATTGCCGGCCGGACCGCCGCGGGCGGCGTTGTACCAGGTGACGAAGCGCTCGTGCGACTCGGGATTGTGCGACGGATTGATCAGCGTGACGGTGCGCTCCCGCGCGCGCTTCATCTCCGCGCTCTCGCCGGCGGCCACCTGGTAGGCCATCTGCATGCTGGCTTCAAACGCCGATGACTCGTTGCCGTCGTTGGCGTAGTTCAACCAGACGATGGCCGGAGTGCTCTTGGCGATCTGTCGGGCCTCCGTCTCTCTGGTCTTGCGCGGGTCTTTCAGGCGCGCAACCGATGCGCGGATCTCGTCGACCCGCTTCATGTTCTCTTCTGAGCTGATGATCACCAGCCAAGTACGCCGTCCTTCATACGACGCGCCGTACTGGATCATCTTCACGCGCTGGGGCAGCGCCGCGGCCAGCGCCTTCATGTACTCCTCCATCTGGTGGTGGTAGGAGTGGCGCTCACCGATCGCGTAACCGAGGATCGCTTCCGGACGCGGCGCATTCGGCGTGTACGGTCCATAGGCGTAGAAGTCAAACGTCTGGCCGCAGAGAGCCGCGGCCCACAGCACCACCACGACCCAAACCCGTTGTGTTGTTCCCATGGGGATAGAGAGTGCCTTGTTTTGAGCCCCAATTCAAGACGCGACCGGGCAATACTGCTATCCTTGGGCCTCCGATGTTCATTGTTCCCCTCTCCGAGATCGAAGCCGGGTCGCTGGCCCAAGTCGGGGGCAAGGCGCTGCAACTGGGCGCGCTGGTGCGCGCGGACCTGCCCGTTCCTCCCGGCTTCTGTATCACTACCGACGCCTTCCGCCACGGCATGGACGCCGGATTGGCGGCGGAAATCACCGCTGCGTACCAGAAGATGGGGGAAGGCGCGGTCGCGGTGCGCTCCTCGGCCACCGCGGAAGATCTGGCGGAGGCCTCCTTCGCCGGCCAGCAAGACACTTACTTGAACGTCGTCGGCGCCGACGCCGTCATCAAGGCAGTCGAAGATTGCTGGAAGTCGCTGTTTACCGAGCGGGTCATCGCCTACCGCCGCGATCACAACATTCCGGAGGGCGAGGCGGCGATGGGCGTGGTGGTGCAGCGCATGGTGGACGCCGACGCCGCAGGTGTGCTGTTCACGCTCAATCCAATCACCGGCGCGCTCGACGAGTTGGTGGTGGAGGCCGCGCCTGGACTGGGCGACGCGGTAGTGTCGGCGCGGGTCAACCCCGACCGCTTCCGTCTGCGGCGGCGGGCCCCGCACGAGGTGATCGAAACGGTCGGGAACACCACCGCCGGAGTCCTCGACGTCGTGCGCCTGGGTGAAGTCGCGCGGCTCGGGCTGGCGGCAGAACGTTTGCTGGGCCGCGCCGCCGACATCGAATGGGCGGTGGCCGGAGGCAAGGCCTATTTGCTCCAAAGCCGCGCGGTGACCGCCGCTGGTCCCCGCCGTCCGGTGATCCATTACGGCAGCCGCTGGAACGAAGAACGCTGCCGCGACCGGCTGACTTTCTGGGCCAACCACAACGTGCGAGAGACCATGCCTTACCCGCACTCGCCGTTCTCATGGTCGTTCTGGAACTACCTGGTCTTTCCGGCGATGGGCGCGGCCATGGGCCTTTGGACCGAAGAGGAAAAGGCCAACCCGTCGACTGCGCCGCACATCATGGATCTGGTGGATGGCCGG
>CAYPHP010000472.1:0-4156 GCA_964410045.1 uncultured Acidobacteriota bacterium
CTTGAACGCTACGTCGTGGAATGCCTTCGAGCGGTTCGAAGTCCCCATGCCGTCGATTTGCACGACGATGAAGCCGAGTTCCGTGAACGGCTGCAAGTTGGGAATGAAACCGGCGGGCTGGTTGGGCGTCGCGCCACGGCGGCCGAATGTCTTGGGCACGAATGATCCTTGCGGTCCGGCGTAGATCGCTTCGATCACCGGATACTTCTTCCGGGGATCGAGATTGCGCGGGCGGAAGATCACCCCCCAGATGTCGGTCTTGCCGTCCCGTCCCATGGCGCTGAACGGCTCCGGAGCCTGCCAGCCTGCGGCCTGCAGTTTCTTGGTGTCGGCGCGTTCCAGGTCCAGCAGGACTTTCCCGGTCGAGGCATCCCGCAGCACGGTAGCCGGCGAAGAGTCCACTCGCGACCAGGTGTCCACCACATGCTGCATGTCCTGCGAATAGGTCAGCGAATGTGTTCCATCGCCTTCCGTGAGCAAAGTCAATCCCGTGCCGTCGAAGTTGATCTTGTAGCCGTACGTGTAGTACGGATCCTTGCCCGGATACATACCGCTGGCCTGGAACCAGATCTGTCGCTTCTCTTCGTCTACTTTGTCCACGGCGCGGACGACCCACGGGCCCTTGGTGATCTGATTCTTCACCCGGCCGGCGACGCCGTCAAATAGATAGAGATGCGCCCATCCGTCGCGTTCCGACATCCAGACGATTTCCTTGCCGTCGTTCACGTCCTGGCGAAACGTGCGGCCGCCGCCGGTCAGGCGGTTGTAATAGACAAAGGTCGGGCTCTCTTCGGAGATCAGTGCGCGCGGCGTTCCGGTCTTCGCGTCCACTTCGATCAGGCGGTAAACCTGGTGCCCGCGCTGATTGTATTCGAAGGTGAAGCCCCGGCTGTCCTTCCACCACTCCGGGCGGAGGAGGCTGTAAGGATTGGGAAAGAGCTGGTTGTCGATGTTGATCTGCTTCCTCGCCGCCACGTCAAACAGCACCGGCGCGGCGATATCCACCGTGTCTCCCGGTTTGGCATAGTCGCGGGCATTGGGATTGCGAGCGGTGGTCGTAAAGTGCTTGGGCTGCAATTGGTCATCCGGCGACGATTGCACATAGTGGACTTCGCGGCGATAACCCGGCCGGACGCGGTAGGCGACGATGCGCGTCGAATCGGGCGACCAGGTCAACGACTGCAGGGTGTAGTAGTTGCCTTCGGAGCCGTCAACGCTCAGCGCTGTGCCGTCGGTCGTCTTGCCCGGTGCGCGCACGAAGACGTTGAAGTTCTGAATCACGGCTTCCCATTTGCCGTCCGGCGAGGCCTTGAACGTGGGCGCAGGGGCGCCGGGCCCGCCCGGACGCTGACCCTGCTGCGGATTGGCCATGCCGTCGAGAACGTCGTTCTGGCCTTCCGGCGGACTCTCCTCCAGATCCCCCTCGGGTCCGCCGCGCCGGCCGAGTCCTGGGCCTGGCGTGGCCGCCCCGGTTTTCCGGCAGGTGTAGTCGGAAAGACTGCATCGCCAGTTGGAGCCTTTCGCTGCGAAAGTGATCGCCCCCTGGTTGTCGACGTAGCTGAAGGTCTGGAACGGCAAGGTCACTGCCGTGTACTTTTCCGCAGCCGCCGCCGACAGTGACGCCGCCAGCTTCTCATGGTCGAATGCCGGTTTCTTGGTCGCGGCTTTTGCATCCACAAGAACAAACTCACCGCCGCCTTCCACGGATCGTCGATACCAGAACTGGCTGGTCTTCTCGATCCAGGTGGCCGGACCTGCGTCGAACAACACCATGCCCTGATACCTGGTGCGGAGGTTGGTGGCGCGCTGGTAGTCATCCCAGGAGACTTGCGCGGTCAGAGCCGCGGCCGCCATGACGACGAAGCAGAAAATGGTGGGAGTCTTGCCTGTAATCGCTTTCATAGTCCCTCCTGTGTACAGGGATTCGGCGGACATGTCAAGACGGAGGCCGGGTTTGTGCGAATCATTGCGGGCGGAAACGGCGCCGGCGGGGAAGATCCTCTGGCGCGCGAGCGAGTAGTTTAGCTGGCTGAGTGAGAGTCCGGCCTCCCACGGTCAGCGACACTACATAGTCGCCGGCGGGGACTGGATTGCCGCCGTCGTCGTCCAGGAACCAGATCAACTGGTTCAACCCAGCCTTGGCGGCAGGAACTGGAACCTTGCGGATCAACTTACCCGCAGGATCGGAGACCATGACCTCCGGTTTGTCGGCGGCCTTAACGTGGTAGACGATGCGGATTCCGTTGGGCTCATTGGGCGTGGTGAGGAAGCGATCGCCGTAAAGCCTGTAGTTTCCCCAGGCGATTTCACGGCGCTCCGCGAATGGCTGAATCGCAAACAGGTGCGCACTTTCGGATAGCAGGGCATCGCTGAACTCGCGCAAGGGCGTGATATTCGCCACCCATACGCCGCGTCCGAACGTTCCCACGATCAGGTCGCCCTCACGAGGATGGACCATCAGGTCATGCACAGGCGCCGGCGGCACGTTGGCCTTGAACCGCTCCCATGATGCCCCAGCATCGAAGGAGACGAAAGTACCGCTGTCTGAGCCCAGGAACAGGAGGCCTGCCTTGCGAGGATCTTCCGCGATCACGTTCGCGCCACCCTCCGGCAGACCTGCGGAGATGTTCTTCCACGACTTGCCGGCGTCGGTAGTGCGGAAAACAAAGACCCGGAAGTCATCCTGCCGTCGGCGACTCTTGGTCACAAAAGCGGTCGCGGCATCGAATGGGGAAGGGAACACGCGCGTGACCCAGGCATCAGCGGGCCCGCCGGCCGTGACGATGGCACCGGTAACGTCGGTCCATCGGGCACCGGCGTCCTGGGTCACTTGGACCTTGCCGTCGTCCGTGCCCACCCAGATGACTCCGGCCTTGGCCGGTGACTCCGCAATCGTAGTGATTGTGCAATGCTGGATGCCCGCGCCGGGACCGGAAATCTTTTCCGGGTTGTTGGTGGTCAAGTCCGGGCTGATCTCCTCCCAATGATCGCCGCGATCCTTCGAGCGGAACAAGGTTTCCGCGCCAAAGTAAAGCACCTTGCTGTCGTGCGGCGAAAGCCGGATGGGCGCGGTCCAGTTGACGCGCAGCCGCGCCCCGCCGCTACGGACCGGCGTGATGACGGTCCGAGTGCGCTCCTGCAGGTCAATGCGCACCGGCGTCCCGAACTCCTGGGTGTTGTAGGTATATCGTCCGTTGGGATCGGGCTGGTTGTACATGCCGTCGCCGACGCCGACCGTCTTCCAGTCCTCGATGCCGACGGAACCGGAAGGCCCGTTCACCGGCCCCATCCACGACTCGTGATCCTGTAGGCCTTCGAAGATGCGGTAAGGATGCTCCATGTCCGCGCCAAGGGCATAGACTTCGCCAAGCGGCAGGTTCATCAGATGCTCGCAGGTCCTTCCACCGTCGTAGGAGACGAACACTCCGCCATCGGAAGCCGCCAGCATGTGTTCGGAGTCGTCGGGATTAATCCAGAAAGCACGGAAATCGCCAAACGCCCGGCGGAACGGGCGCTGCTGGGCCGCTGCAATTGCGGCCGGAGTGAGCCCGCCCGGAGGCGGCGGACCCCCGGGTCCCAAGCCTTGCCAGGTCTGGCCGCCGTCCTCGGACGCGATCAGGTTAGATCCGGTGATGAAAATGCGATCGGCATGGTTGGGATCGACGCGAATCTGATTGAACGCGTAGCCCGTCTTGCGGCTGACGTCGTCGGTGGCCTTGTTCATCTTGCGCCACGTTGCGCCGCCGTCGCTGGTGCGGTAGACCTCGCCGCCGATCACCGAATCCCGGCCCTGCTGCGTGGCTCCGGGCTTGAGGTTGAAATTGTCGAGGACCGCGTAAAGCACGTCGGGATTCTTGCGGTGGATGTCCAGGCCGATGCGGCCGATCGTGCCTCCGGGCAGTCCGCCTTCCAGCCGCCGCCAGTTCACGCCGCCGTCAGTGGACTTGAAAATTCCGCTGGCCGGACCGCCGTCATAGATCCGCCACGCCGTGCGACGCACCTCGTAAGTGGCGGCGTACAGAATGTTCGGATTCCGCCGGTCAATCACCAGGTCCACGGCACCGGCGCCCTCGCTGGCGAAGAGTGTCTTGGCCCAGGTCTTGCCGCCGTCGGTGGTCTTGAAGACGCCGCGATCCGGGCCAGTCGAGTAGAGTTT
>CAYPHP010000473.1:0-4152 GCA_964410045.1 uncultured Acidobacteriota bacterium
TCATCACCAGCATCGTGGTGCTCAATCCGGCCAGCGTCCCAAGGCGGACCAGCATCCCGCTGCCGCGCACGCCGGTGGCGTCCATGCCCAAGGCCACCGGCGCAGCGACGTTCAACTGCGTGTACGAAACCACACCGGTAAGCAATCCAGCAGTGACGATGTACAGCACGGTGCAGATGGCCAAGGACCCCAGAATGCCGATGGGCATGTCGCGTTGTGGATTGCGGGCTTCCTGCGCCGCCGTCGACACCGCGTCGAAGCCGATGTACGCGAAAAAGATCACCGCCGCGCCGCGAGCCACTCCCGACCAACCGAACGAGCCGAACTCTCCCGTGTTCGGCGGAACGAACGGATGCCAATTGCGCGCGGCCACCTCGGGATTCTTCAGCAGGTAGAGCCCGGCAATGCCGACGAAGATCAGCACGGTGGCCACCTTCACCACCACGATGATGGAATTGAGCGTGGCCGATTCGCTAATGCCCAGCACCAGCACGGCGGTCACCGCCAGGATCGCCAGAAAGGCCACCAGGTTGAAGATCGCCGTAGCATGCGGAAGCCCGGCGGCGTCGATTCCCGGCGGCAACGTGGTCAGCGGGATCCAGCGCCCCTGGAACTGGACCAGCACCGTGCCTGGCGTGTCGGTCCATTCCGGGGGGATGATCGGCAAGCCAAGGTCCTCCAGCAGTCCGGAGAGGTTGGCGCTCCATCCGGAAGCGACCGTGGCCGCCCCGAAGGCGTATTCCAGGATCAGGTCCCAGCCGATGATCCAGGCCACCAACTCCCCGAGCGTGGCGTATCCGTAGGTGTACGCCGATCCGGCCACTGGAATCATCGCCGCGAACTCGGCGTAGCAAAGTCCGGCCAGCGCGGAGGCCACGCCCGCCAGAACGAAGGAAAGGACCACCGCGGGACCGGCGTTGATGGCGGCGGTCGATCCGGTGAGCACGAAAATGCCGACTCCAATGATGGCCCCGATCCCCAGCATCACCAGGTGGGTCGGGCCCAGGACCCGCTTCAAGGAGTGCTGTCCCTCATCCCGGGCTTCCGCGAGGACCGCGTCTAGAGGCTTTGTTGTCAGTAGGCTCATGGTCGGCCAGTGTGGAGCTTGCGTCCCGGGATGACCATGCCCGGCGGGTGGTTTTCGCCTGTTTTTTTCCTGATCGGCCTATAATCCGCCCATGGGGGTGTTCCGCTTCGGGGTCTTCGAACTGGACCCGGCCGCCGGCCAACTTCGCAAGTCCGGGGTCCTGCTCAAGCTGCCTCCGCAACCGTTCAAGGTCCTGGCCCTGCTGGTTTCCCGCGCCGGCCAGCCGGTGACCCGCGAAGAGATCCGCGCTGAGATCTGGGGCTCGGACACCTTCGTGGACTTCGAGCAGGGATTGAACTCCTGCATCAAGCAGATCCGTCACGTCTTGGGGCCGGGCTACGTGGAGACTTTGCCTAAACGCGGCTACCGATTAGTCACCACAAAGGCACAAAGAACACGAAGGTGGGTGTACGCGGCCGCGGCCGCTGTTTTGCTTTGTGCCCTTTGTGTCTTTGTGGTGAATCAGAGAACCACTGTTGCCGTGCTGCCGTTTGACGGCGGCGACGCCCTGACCGAAGCGACCATCGCGCAATTGGCGCGTCTGGCGCCGCGACAGTTGGGAGTGATCGCCTGGCCGGCCGCCAGGATGTACAAGCATTCCGGAAAATCCGTCAGCCAGATCGCCAAGGAACTGGGCGTGGACTATGTGGTCGTGGGCAGTGTGCGCAGTGCCGGCGGGCGCGTACGCATCAGCGCGCAGCTTGTGGAAGTTCGCGGTCAAAGCACATTGTGGTCGGAGACCTACGAGCGCGAGAGCGGGGAAGCGCTGGCTCTCGAAAGCGTGATCGCCGGGCGGATCGCCCGGACCATGGGCGCCGAACTGCTTTCCGCCGCCCGCATCCTTGGCGACTATCCGTGGTCGCCGGCGCGGGCGCTCGATCTGCGCGACCGCCAGCAGGGCCTGCCAGCCCACCTGGCCACCGCAAACTCGCAGGCCTTCGAGTCGTATCTCTGCGGACTGCAGAGCCTGAGCCTGCGGAACGAGGAAGGATTCCGGGAAGCGCTGCGCTGTTTCCGGCGGGCGATCCAGGAAGATCCGCACTACGCGCTGGCCCACACCGGCCTGGCGGACACCTACAATTTGCTGGGCGAGTATTACCTGCTGCCTCCCACGGAGGCGTTTCCGCGGGCCGAGGAAGCCGCCCGCCGCGCCCTGGAGATCGATGACAGCCTGGCCGAAGCGCACACCTCGCTGGCCTTCGCCACTGCCAAGTATGAATGGGATTGGCCGGCGGCGGAGTCCGGCTTCCGCCGCGCACTGGAACTGAATCCAAACTACGCCACGGCTCATCAGTGGTACGCCGAGTTGCTCAGCGGCATGGGCCGCCACGAACAAGCCCTCGGTGAGATTGCCGCCGCTCGCCGGCTCGATCCGCTGTCGCCGATCATCCAGTCGGTCGAGGGGTTCATCTTCTACAACGCCCGGCGCTACGATCAAGCCATCGCGGTCTGCCGGGCGACGCTGGCGCGCCACCCGCGGTTCCTGCCGGCGCTCCATTTCCTGCTGCTCGCCTCCGAGCGCAAAGGCGGCGCGGAAAGCCGCGAGATCGCCGCGCTGCGCCGGACGTATCACGACGCACAGCAGAACGGGCCTCGCACGGTCAGCTTCAAGCGTCTGCTGGATCATCCGCAGTTCGACCCGGCGCCTTACAGCGTGGCCGCCGGATACGCATCGCAAGGCCGGACGGAGCAGGCCTTCGCCTGGCTCGACCGGGCCTACGAGCGCAAAGACGCGCTGCTGGCCTTCGCCAAGGTGGATCCCAATCTCGACCCTCTGCGCGGCGATCCCCGGTTCCGGGCCATGCTGCAGCGCCTGGGGCTCCCGCCGTAGAGAAAGTACTTTACAACATAAAGTAGATCGAGTATCATCCGGGGCATGGTCAAAACGATCGCTGCCCTGATCTTCATTTACTTCTGCACGGCCATCGCCTGGTTGATCCTTGGAGGAACCATCGAGCACCGGACCGGCGCTTCTTCAGCCGCACTCAGCGGGAAGGTGGCGTCCACGTGGGGCTCGGCGCAGGAACAGTCGCCGCCCTCGGCGTCCTACGACGAAACAGTCACGCGAGTGGTGACCTCGAAGACGGAGGACGGCAAGGTCACCACGCGCACGTACCCGGAAACCCAGACCTACCCGCTGGATCTCGCCAGCAGCGCCGTGGACGTCGCCCTGGACCTGGAGCACCGCCAGAAGGGCCTGCTGTGGTACAGCACGTACAAGGTCGCTTTCGGCGGCGTCTACACTTTCACCAATAATTCCGGCAAGGACCGCCTGGTTGAGTTTTCCCTTCCGTTCCCGGCGGAGAAAGCCATCTACGACGACCTGCAACTCGAGGTCGACCACAAGACATGGCCGTACGTAACCACGAAGGCCGGCGCATCGGTGAAAGCCCTGGTCCCCGCCGGCGAGACTGCGCACTTGAAAGCATCCTACCGCTCGCAGGGGCTGGGCACGTGGAAATACAGCTTCGGCAAGGAGGTCGCCAGCGTGAAGGATTTCCGTCTGAACCTGAAGACCAACTTCGCTGAGATCGACTTTCCCGAAAACTCGATTTCGCCCTCGACCAAGCGCGAGATCCCCGGCGGCTGGGAGCTGACCTGGTCTTACAAGAACCTGGTTTCCGGATACCAGATCGCCATGGTGCTGCCCGAGAAACTGCAACCCGGTCCGCTGGCCGGGCAGATCAGCTTCTTCGCGCCCGTCTCGCTGCTGTTCTTCTTCTTCGTGCTGCTGATCATCACCACGATCCGCAAGATTGATCTGCACCCCATGAACTACTTTTTCCTGGCCGCGGCGTTCTTCGCGTTCCACTTGTTGCTGGCCTACTTGGTGGACCACATCTCCATCCACGCGGCCTTTGCCATCAGCTCGCTGGTCTCGATTTTCCTGGTGGTGAGCTACCTGCGGCTGGTGGTGGGCATCCGCTTTGCGGCCGTAGAGGCGGGGCTGGCGCAGTTTGTCTACCTGGTGCTGTTTTCCTACGCGTTTTTCTTCAAGGGCTTCACTGGGCTGGCGGTGACCATCGGCTCGATCCTCACGCTGTTTGTGGTGATGCAGATGACCG
>CAYPHP010000474.1:0-2895 GCA_964410045.1 uncultured Acidobacteriota bacterium
ACGGGTGGGGCAGACGGAGCTTGGTGAGCATCAGCCCGTTCAGCAGCCCCAGAAACAGGCCCAAGGCCAGCGTCGCGGCGATCGTGGTCGCCGGGTCTAGACCGGCTTTCAGCATTTTGGCGAAGACGACGCAGCAAACGGCCAAGATCGAGCCTACCGATAGGTCGATTCCAGCGGTCAAGATCACCAGCAACTGCCCGAGCGACAGCAACGCGTTCACCGTGCTCTGGCGCAGCACGTTGATGACGTTGTCTACCGAGCGAAAGGGCGGGGATACCACCGCCAGGGCGATGCACATCAGCGTGAGGGCCAGCAGGGGGGCCAGACGTTGTAGGGTCTTGGCCACTTAGATGTCGCCTCCGAGGGCGGCCATCAGGATCTCGTGCTCGGTGGCGCCGCGAGGCAGTTCACCTTTGACCGTCCCACGATCCAGAACCAGAATGCGATCCGCCAGTGCGGTGACCTCTTCAAGCTCCGAACTGATCAGGACGACAGCAGCGCCCTGAGCCGCAATCTCCCGGACCAGCGCGTAGACCTGCTGCTTGGCCTCCACGTCAATCCCGCGGGTCGGCTCGTCGAGGAAGAAGATGCGCGCCTGGGAGCAAAGCCAGCGGGCCAGGAGCACCTTCTGCTGATTCCCGCCGCTCAGCCCTTTCACCGGAAAGGTCACCGAAGGCGTGCGGATACTCAAACGATTGGCGTAGTCGGCAGCCATCGCGCGTTCGCGCCCATGATTGAACCAGCCCCAGCGGCTGAACAATCGGCCTGCCGCCAGCGAGATGTTGGTGGCCACGTCGGCGGTGAGCACTAGTCCTTGCGCCTTGCGGTCCTCCGTGAGCAAGGCCAGCCCGTGGCGGATGGCTTCGCCAGGAGAGTTAACGCGAACCGTCTTTCCGCCTACCAGGATTTCGCCCGTCACGCCGGGCTCCGCGCCGAACAAGGCCCGGACCATGGATGTTCGCCCGCTGCCGACCACGCCGCCGATCCCCAGGATCTCGCCGCCTCGAACTGTGAACGAAATGTCATTCAGCCGTCCAGGCAGCGTCAGATTCTTCACCGTCAGCAGGTCTTCCTGGAAGCGCCCGGTGGCACCGGCGACGATGGCCGCTTCGCGTCCTCCGGTCATATGCCGGACGATGTCGGCGCTGGTGACTTCGGCGCGCGGGCCGCTGTAGACCAAGCGGCCGTCGCGCAGCACGGTCACCCGCTGGGCGATTCGCTCGATTTCCTCCAGGCGGTGGGAGATGTAAACCATGCCGTTGCCGCGCTCTTTCAGCCCCGCCAGGATGGCGAAGAGGCGGTGGATCTCGCCCGGCGAGAGGGCCGCAGTGGGCTCATCGAGGATGAGCAGATTGGCTTGGCGGGCCAGGGCGCGAGCGATGGAAACCAGTTGCTGCTCGGCAGCGGAAAGCCGTCCGGCGGGCTCGAAGGTCTGCGCATGCAGCCCCACGGCCTTGGCGGCTTCCATCGCGCCACGCTCGATGGCGGTCCAATCCACCAGCGGCCAAGATCCGCGGCGCGGCAAGTTCCCCAGGTAGATGTTCTCGGCCACCGTCAGGTGCGGCGCGAGGTGCAGTTCCTGAGGAATGTAGGCAATCCGTAGATCGGCGGCGTGCTCAATAGCGCCGCCGTCCTGCTTCTCCGCGCCATACAGGATCTTCACCAGCGTGGACTTTCCCGCGCCGTTAGCCCCGCACAGCGCATGGATCTCCCCCGCCTGGACATCGAAGTCCACGCCAGCGAGCGCGGTCTGCGCACCGAAGGATTTGGTAATCCCGGAGGCTTTCAGAAGCACGGCGAGGTTATACCACGATGGGTCCGAAAAGACGCTCGAAGTTTCCGTGGAAGAACTTCTCCGGGTCCACGCTAAGGTCTTGCAGGGTTCGGCGCTGCGTCTCGTAGATGGCGTGCTGCCAGCCGCGGGGAAAGAACGACGAATCGGTCCCGAAGATCAGCCGGTCCGGCCCCAGCACTTCAAAAGCCTTGCGCAAGATCCGCCGCAGGGTGAAACCGGGGTTGAACTTGAGCCAGTTATTGGAACTCGACGTGTCGAACAGGATGTTGGGACACAGATCGGCCACCATCAGGGCCTCGCGAAACAGGCCCGCGCCCAGGTGCGGAATGATGATCGGCAGCTTGGGGAAGGCCTGCGCCACAGGGTGCAGCAGCAACGGATTTCCGCAGTTGATGTCGAACGGGCTGGGCAAGCCGAGCTTGGCGCGGACGCCCACGGAAAGCAATCCGCAGTGGACGAAGACGGAAGCGCCAGGATGTCCCGCTGCCTCCTCAAACACTTTCATCGCCCGTGGATCTTGGACCGTATAGCGCTGCATCGCCGGAAACAGGCAAACGGTGCGGAGCCTTAATTCTTTCAGTCCGCGGCGGACCCGATCGACGGCGTCTTCCCGCGTGGGGTCAACCATGAAGAAGCCCACGAAGCGGTGAGGATAGCGGGCCACGGCTGCGGCCACCGACTCTTCATCGCCAGGAACGCTGGCGATCAGCGCCGCCCGGCTGACGTGGTGGCGGTCCAACTCTTCAATCCAGCGTGCGGCCAATTGCACCGGCTCGCCGGGTGCTTCCCATCCCAGACGCTCCGGCAGCGACCGCGCCGGGTCGTCCGGCGGGGGCTTCATCTGCCCGCCCAGCGTCTCGAAGAAGCGCCGCGAAAAGAAATGACAGTGAGCGTCGTGAACCCGCATCGGCAAGGTATTCTACCACCCGGTGGCGCTGCGTCCCTAGTCTTGGATGCTTCAATCCGTTCGGAAATGGAGAGGGTCCCTGAGATTCTGCAATTCCCGGTAATAGTAGAGCGCCGTCGGAGATCGCCCCTTGAATCGCAGCTTCCTCAGAAACTCCATCTCATCGTCCGTGACCCCACCGCCCAGGGAAGGA
>CAYPHP010000474.1:2905-4146 GCA_964410045.1 uncultured Acidobacteriota bacterium
TCGAAAGTCTGATCGGGCCCCTGCTCCACAAACTCGAATCTCTTGGGATGCCCGGGGGCCAGCCTCCGGCTTAGGACAATCTCCATTCCAAAGGTTGTCAGGTCGATATCCCAGTACTCAATGAGCGGGTCCATGAAGGAAATGCAGTGCTCCGCGGACACGCTGAATACGTCGGTGTCCAGGAACTCGAGGACGGTCACTCGCATCTGTTCGTAACTCCGGCCGCTCAGCCGAGCCACCAGGTGGAGCCAATTCTCGCTGCCCAGCTCTTCCTTGGCGACCCTCTTGACCACGTCGAGAAGTTTCTGAGTGGCGAGGCGTTCCAACTCGCCGAAAGGCTGTTTCTCAAAGATGGTGCGCACTTGCGGTTCCTTGCCTGGTGCGCACTTCCGCAGAATCAGCTCTCGCACCTCTTTGAACAAGGGCGTGGAAGGGTCGCCCAGGTTTCGTCGCAACTCATCCTTACGCTGGAGTTCGGCCAGCCTGGCCAGCCTGCCGGGCGGCAAGCTCAAGAGCTTCTCGATCTTCTCGTAGATGTCTGTTCGGTCGGGCGCCGGAGGCAGTTTCTTTCGGGTCATCAACTGCGAGATGTAGGACTCGGTGACCTTGGCGGCGGCGGCCAGGTCCTTCTGCTCCAGGCCCAACTCTCCCAACCGCTGTTTGATCACTAAAGAAACATCCAAGCGCCCTCCCCGACGAGCTATTCCATCCCGCCCATCCCACCCATTCCGCCCATGCCACCGGGAGCAGCCGGACCGCTCCCTTGGATGTCCGCCACCAAGGCCTCGGTGGTCAGCATCAGCGCGGCAATCGAACCGGCGTTCTGCAAGGCGAAGCGGGTGACCTTGGCGGGATCGACGACGCCGGCCTTGAGGAGATCCTCGAACTGCTCCGTTTGGGCATTGAAACCGAAGTTGGCGCCCTTGTCGGCCCTGACGCGTTCGGCCACGATGGCCCCCTCATGGCCGGCGTTCAAAGCAATCTGCCGCAGCGGTTCCTCGAGCGCACGCTTGACGATGTTGGCGCCCACCAGTTCGTCGCCTTCCAGCTTCAGTTTGTCCACCGCCGGGATTGCGCGAAGCAAAGCCACGCCGCCGCCGGGGACAATGCCTTCCTCCACCGCCGCGCGCGTGGCGTGCATGGCGTCTTCCACGCGGGCTTTCTTCTCCTTCAGTTCGGTCTCCGTGGCAGCGCCGACCTTGATGACCGCAACGCCGCCGACCAGTTTGGCCAGACGCTCC
>CAYPHP010000475.1:0-4139 GCA_964410045.1 uncultured Acidobacteriota bacterium
AAGATCATCAGCGAGCACGCCGCGCCGGTGTCCACGATGAACTCGAAGCTCCCGCCAAGCCTGGACCCGGTGTTCAAGAAGGCGCTGGCCAAGACCCCGAAGTTGCGTTACCAGTCTTGCGCCGACCTGGTGCGCGACGTGAAGAAGGCGCTCGAGGGCGGACCGATTGCGGCGCCGGCGGCCGAGGCGGCTGTGCCGTCATCCGCGTTTGGGGCGCTGGCAGTAGACGCGCCGGTCGAGCGCACCACGCCCAGCGGCCGGCACATCAGCGCCTGGCCGCACGGCGCGCCGAGCAGTGAAAGTCTCGAGCCGAAAGCTCCGCCCCGGCGGATGACGCCGCCGCAGCCGTCCTCCTCCAAGGGTCCGGTGATCGCGGTGGCGGCCATCGCGGTGGTCCTGCTGGGGGCGGCCGGAGCGTACTGGATGCTGCGTCCCGCGCCTGAAGCGGCGGTGCCCGCTCCGCAACCCGTGGTCTCCGAGGAGGTCCCGGCGAAGAAAGCGCTCAAGAAGACCGGTCCGGCCGCCAAGTCCACACCGGGAGCGCCGGCCAAGGTCCCAGGGACCATCGAAGTGCTGATCAAGTCCAACGTCGAGGGCGCGTTCATCACCGTGGACGGCAAGACTCAGCCCGGCTGGCAGACGCCCAGCCGCATTCCGCTGACGCCGGGGTCGCACGTGATTCATGTGAGCAAGCCCGGGTACCCGACCAAGCGGCACGGCATCCTGCTGAACGACAGCAGCGCGCGCGAGATCACCGTGAATCTCGACACGTCCGGCGCTCCCGCGGAGAAGCCCTCCGAAGGGGCCGGAGCGTCCAAGCGAGGCGAATCCGCTGCGGCTTCCGCGGCCGCTTCGGCCGAGCCTGGTTCTCTGCGAGTCCTGACCCAGCCGGCCGGAGCATCCATCCAGGTGGACGGCAAGTCCACGCCCTACAAGTCGCCGGTGATCGTTCCCTTGCCGGCGGGGAAGCACACCATTACGATTGAGCATCGCCGACACCAACCGGTGACGCGCGAGGTCGTGATCCGCGGCGGCCAAATTGCTGAGATCAACGTGAACTTGGCCTCGCCGAAGTAACTCCGGTCGGGGTCCCATCCTGAAACATTTCGTTACCGCTGAGACTTGCGGGCGTTCCCGAGAATCCGCCCTTCCTCTGTTAACTCCTTTCTGTCAACCACTTGTGAGCGCCCATCCAGTTGGTAAGCCGCATGCAAGATCCTGGGCGGGGCAATGTTGACTGGGACCCAATTCGCGATGGCCCATACGCCAGAGGACCTGGAGCGGCGGCTCCAGGCGCGGGAGCAACGCATCCGGGCGCTGGAGACGCGGCTGGCCCGCGCGGAACAGCTTTCGGCGCTCGGCCGCTTGGTGGCCGGCGCGGTCCATGAGTTGAACAACCCGCTCACCGTGGTGCAGGGCTACGCGGAACTGCTCCAGGAGCAGCCGCTGCCCCCGCCGGTGATCCAGCGCCTGCAGGACATCCACGCCCAGGCCCGCCACGCCTCGACGATCGTTGCCAGCCTGGTTCGCCTCTCGCAATCGGCGCCGCGCGACGAAGAACCGCAGCCGCTGGGCCAAAGGAGCTGCGATCTGGCGGAAGTGATTCACGAAACCGTCGCCGTCTGCGCCCGCGACCTGGCCGAACGCGGCGTGCTGGTTCACGTCCAAGCCGATCCCAGCCTGTTCGTGGCGGCCGAGCCGTCGGAGGTTGGCGTTCTCCTCCGTGGGCTGTTGAAGGACGCCGCTGCGGCGCTGCCGTCCGACGGCCACAAGCAGCTCTGCGTGGCCGCGAAGCGCTGCGGAGCGAACGCCGAGCTCGCGGTGGGCGGCGCGCGGATTACTCTTGCGGCCTTGCCCGACGCCCAACATCCCGCCCATGCGGGAGGATCGGCGCTAGTGGTGGTGGAGGAAGACCTGGCTCGCGCCCTCTGGCAGGAGACCCTGATCAACCAGCACTGGACCACGGTGGCTGCGGCGAATCCGGCGGAAGCCTTGCGGCAACTCGAACGGGATCGCTTCGACGTCGTGCTCATCGATTCGTCGAACCCGTTGCAGGATGGCCTTCCGCTGCGCGCGGAGATGGATCGCCGGGGCTGGCTGACGCCGCTGGTCTTGATCACCGGCGATCAGGTGGATCCTGCGTCACGGCAGGCGATCGAGGAAAGCGGCTGTCCCTGGCTGAGCAAGCCATTTCGCATCGCCCAGTTGCGCGCGGTCCTTGAGAGCACATTGCTTCCCGCGTAGCCGGATCTCGCGCCAAGGCGCAAAGCCGCAAAGTCTGCACTTTTGACTTTTGCACTTTGCCTTTTGCCTTTCCGATAACTGCCCCTCTCTCAACAACCTGCGGCTAATGGAACTTTCCCGCCTCTTCCCTCGTTTCCCATAATGCTATACTCGACCATCGCGGACGGAGGGCAGAGCCATGGCATTGAAGGATTTCCTCAAGAAACAGTTCATCGACGTCATCCAGTGGACCGAGTCTGATGAAGACACTCTGTCCTGGCGCTTTCCCATGCAGGACATGGAAATCCAGAACGGCGGCCAGTTGGTGGTCCGCGATTCGCAACTGGCCATGTTCGTCAATGAAGGCCGAGTGGCCGACGTCTTCGGGGCCGGCACCTACAAGCTGACCACTCAGAACATCCCGCTGCTGACCAACATCATGAACTGGGACAAGCTCTTCGAGTCTCCGTTCAAGTCCGACGTCTACTACTTCTCCACCCGCCTGAAGCTGAACCAGAAGTGGGGCACGCAGACTCCCATTACCATCCGCGACAAGGATTTCGGCGCGGTGCGGCTGCGCGCCTACGGCATCTACTCCTACCGCCTGACTGATCCGCGGAATTTCTACACCAAGCTGAGCGGCACGCGCGAAGTCTACACCGTTGCCGATCTCGAAGGGCAGTTGCGCAACACCATCGTGGGCCGGATGACCGATGCCTTCGCCTCGAGCGGCGTTCCATTCCTGGATATGGCCGGTAATCAGGACGAGCTGGGCAAGAAGATGCACGAGCTGCTGACTCCCTGGTTCGTGGAGTTGGGCCTGACGCTGGACACTTTCATCGTCGAGAACCTGTCGCTGCCGGAAGAGCTGCAGAAGCGGCTCGACGAGCGCATCGGCATGAACATCATCGGCGACATGGGCAAGTACACGCAGTTCCAGGTGGCGCAGTCGATGCCCATCGCCGCGGCCAACGAAGGCGGCGGGGCGGCGGGAATCGGCGCAGGTCTGGGCGCGGGAATGGCCATGGCGCAGACCATGATGCAATCGGTGGGCGGCGTCCGCAACGCGCCGCAGCAGGGCGGCATTCCTCCCGTGCCTGGGTCTCCCGCTCCGTCGGCGCCCGAGGCCGGCGGGGACGGCGCGGCCGCAGCCGATCTGAAGTTTTGCGTGGAGTGCGGAAAACAGATCGCCCGCAAGGCCAGGTTCTGCCCGGAGTGCGGCAAGCCGCAGGCCTGAGTCCCTGACTCTCAGCCTATGACCAGCGGGTGCGAGTGGATTGTGGAAGCGCATGGCTGCGACCCGGCCTCGTTGGCCGAGGAAGGGCGCTTGCGCGGCCTCTTCCAGCGCATGATCGACGAACTGGCGCTCCACCCGCTGGGCGAACAAAACTGGCACAAGTTCGGTGGCGGCGGTGGAGTTACGGGGCTCTGCCTGCTGACCGAATCGCATATCGCCTGTCACACCTTTCCGGAATACCGCACTTTGTGCCTGAACCTGTTCTGCTGCCGCCCGCGGCCCGACTGGGACTTCGAGCGGCACCTGACGGCGGCTTTCAGCGCCTCGTCCGTACGGATCCGCCGCATCGAGCGTCCCTATCGCGAGGACGCCCGATGAGCCGGCGCAGCGCGAACTGCCCCAACTGCGGCGCAGGCGTCGAGTTTCTGTGGTCGGCGGCGGTGCAGACCACCTGCGAGTTCTGCAAATCGGTGCTGGTGCGGCGCGACGTGGACCTTGCCAAGGTCGGCGAAACCGGCGACCTGCCACCGGACAGCTCCGCAATCCAGATCGCCACAGAAGGCGTATTCCAGAACAAGGCCTTCGTCGTGGTGGGACGCATCCTCTACGAATACGAACGCGGAAGCTGGAACGAGTGGCACCTGGTGTTCAACGACGGGACCAGCGGGTGGCTCTCCGA
>CAYPHP010000476.1:0-4135 GCA_964410045.1 uncultured Acidobacteriota bacterium
CATAGCTGAGGTCGGTTGGCCGTAGAGCGGCGAGGTGAGCACGCCGACGTAGTTGGAGAAGTTGGCGTGATTGATCACGTTGTAGGCCTGCACGTAGAACTGGAGCTGGGCCAGCCCGGGATTGGCGCCACCGGGCAGGTCGGGGACCCCAGCCGCGCCGCCGCCCGGACCGCCAATCATGACCCGCATCGGTTGCGGCCCGCCCTCGGAGCGCGCCTTCCCCAACGGACGCGTCCAACTGAGTTTGACGCTGGCGTCCAGCACCGCGCCGCCGCGCCCGCGATTGCGCCCCATGCCCGCCGGGCGATCGTTCACCACGCTATCGCCATTGGTGTCGAAACCCGTGGTGATGTTGTAGGGCAGCGCGGAACTGGCGCGGATGAACGTGCCGAGCGTGTAGCCCTTGCCGAGCTTCATGTTCAACAGCGAGGTAAAGCGATGGCGCGCGTCCATCATCGACGGGCCGCGATCCGCCCGCAGGTTGAAGCTGTCGCTGGGTGCGCTGAGCGGGCTGTCGGTCTCGTTGGTCGCCGACGACACCATGTAGTTGAAGAACCAGAAGATCCGCGGCATCCCTTTCGGACCCGGAGCGGGATGGATGCCGATGTTCCATCCGTAGAACGATGAATTAGCTGCCGACGCCACTTCCATGACGTTCCCGGCTGCGGGATCGGGACGCAACCCACCAACTCCGCCGCGCGGAGCGTTGATGTTCTGCGAACGGAGTTGGTGTATGCCGCGCTGTATGCGCACGTCGGACATCAGGTTGAACACACCGATCTGCCGCTGTACGCCAAACGACGCGCGCAGCACTTCCGGCATGGCCAGGTTACGCTGCGCCCGGTAGATGCTGGGCGGCAGAGTGGTGGCTCCCGCGGTTCCGCCCGCGGACGGATCCGGATATCCGGGCTGCAGGATGACAATGTCGCTCTGGCGCGATCCGTTCACGCGCAGGATCTGCTCGAAGATGGTGGACTCAAACCAGCCGTAGTAGATTCCCGCTCCGCCGCGAAACGTGGTCTTGCCGTCCTTGAACGGCGACCAGGCGAATCCCAAGCGCGGCGAAAGATTCAAGCGGTCGGGCAGGTTGGTCTGGGTCTCGTAGCGCAGGCCCAGGCTCAGGGAGAAGTTCTTCAACAGCCGGATGTCGTCCTGCAGAAATCCGCCGAACTGATACTGCGTGTAGCTGACCGGGACGTCGCCCACGCGGCGCGTGTATTGCAGCGGACGGCCGGCCATGTACGCAGCCAGGCTGGCGAACAGGAACGTCCCGTTGGCGTTGGTCAGGTCGCGGTTGTCGTACCACGCGCCGTCGAGCTGGAAGCCGGCGGCGAAATTGTGCTTTCCGCGATTGAAGGTGAAGCCCTGGGTCAGGTCCATCTGGCGCGCGTTGCGCCGACTGTTCAGTCCCGATCCGCCCGCGCTGAACGCGCCGGGCACGATGATCGCCGCCGCCGAGCTGGCGGAACTGGTTGCCGTGCTGCTCCACTGGAGTTGGAAACGCAGGTCGCTCAGGAGCTTCTCCGTGAGCATCCCGCTGTCGGAGATGCGCATCACGTGCTGCCGGACCCTGAAGCCGTTCAGGCGTTCCGGCAGATCGGAAACGCCCAGGTTCGAGCGGCTCTGCTCGGCGTACTGATATTCGAGACGCGCCGAGTGCCCCCGCGGCAACCATTGCTGCATGCGCAGATTTCCGCTCTGGGCTTCCGACGGCAGACGCACGAGGTTCGAGAACAGGCCGGTGGGCAGGACGCCGAACGTGGACTTGGAATCGAAGCCCATGTTCTTCACGTAGGAGACCGACAGGGTGGTCTTGTTGGCGATCAGCGGCCCGCTGGCGCTGAAGTCCAGGCGCTTGGCCTGCTGTGGTTCGAGAGCCGGGGCGAAGAAGTTGCGCGCGTTCAGCACGTCGCCGCCGTAGGCGTAGGCTAGTTGTCCGTGCCACAGACCCAGGCCGGGTTTGGTGGTGATGTCCACCATGTTGAACCCGTCGTCATGCTCTTCCGCACTGTACGGCGTCAGCCGGAAACGGATGCTCTGGATCTGTGCCTTGTTCGGCAGCCGTCCTCCACGGAAACCGTCCACGCGCATGGTCGCTCCAGGACCGGCCATGGCTTCCAAAGTCATCTGCAACTCTTCGGGATCGTCCGGCAGACTCTCGATCTGCTTGGGCGTCAGCGCGGTGGACATCCCGTTGCCCTTGGGATCGGTGGCCGACTCGCGAGGATCTTCCTGGACCGCGATGTCGTCCTTCAACGTGGCGATCTGCAGGTGAACTTCAAGCTGATTGTCTCCGGCCTTGATCGAGAGCGTTTGCTCCCTGGGCGCAAACCCGGCTGCTTCCACGCGCACGGTCACGCGACCCGCGGGCAGCGTCGAGAAGGCGGCCACGCCGCGCTGATCGGTGAGCGCCGTTTGCGGCGAGCCGCCCATTGTGACGCGCACGGTCGCGCCGGTGATCACGGCGCCGCTCGGATCGAGCACCGTCACTCGCAACGGGCCGGCCCAGGCCAGCACCGGCAGCAGCAGGAGGAAGAGGCCGCGAAGCACCGTTAGTTTCCTTTCCGGAACTTGTCGGGCGAGAGCGCCGGGTTCACCACGTACTTGGTGATCTCAAACTCCTCGCTCAGCTTGCCGTCCACCGACCAGGTGATGACCTTGGGCAGTTGCACGCCGCTCACCTTCTGGTAGTCGGAGATGCGGATCTGCATCTCCACGTCCTTCATTTCGGGCGGAGGCATCTTGGCCAACTGCTCCCGGAGTTTCTCGGGATCATGGCTTTCGCCGGGACCCGCCATGCGCATCTGCGGACCGGCGCCGGCAGCGACTTTGGCGCGGTAGGTCATCATCAGCGGAAGATGCGTTTCCTGGTCCAGGAACATGCGCACGGCCATGCCGTCCGGACTCTTGGCTTCCACCACGTCGGCCTTGCCGTCGGGAGCTTCCGCGACGCCGGTGTAGGTGTAGGTGACGCCCGGAGCGCCCAGGGTCCAAATGAGCAGGTATCGCGCGAGATTGCCCCGGATGGAACGATCCAGGTTTTCCTGGCTGCCATCGCCGACCACGCGCATCATCACCATGCCGCCCATCGCGGAGCGTGAATCGTTCCAGCCTTTGCCCTCACCGAATCCTTCGAGCAGGGTGATCATGCCGTTGTTCATCGAGTCGGTCTTGACGTAGCTGCCGGGCAGCATGACGCTGACCTCGCGCTCGCCGGTGATCACGGAAGGCGGTTCGTTGGCGCCATGTCCGGCTGCGCCGCCGCCATGACCGCCCATCGTCTGGACGCGCATCCCGGGTCCGGGAACGCGGCGATACGTGCCGGTGGCGGTCAGGCTTTTCAGCGCTGCCAGCTTGTCGCCGCCGAGGGCCTTGCGGGCCTTGGCCACGGTCTCTTCCGCGGTAGGAGTTGCGGGAAGCGCCTCCGTCATTACGGCCGCGCCCAAAGCGCCGGCCAGAGCAAAACAAAGTTCGAGAGCTGTTTGTATTCTCATGCTCCCAGATTGACGGGCGAGAAGTGGAAGGGTCTGAAAAATCTAGGCAAAATCTAGGTAAGGAATGTAAAGGGACCTGCTTGGAGTGCGGTGGCTTGCCACCGCATGCGGCGGCAAGCCGCCGCACTCCAAGATGGCGTTTGTCTACACGGCGAGCTTGTAACCGAATCCTTTCACGGTGACGATCAGGACCGGATACTTGGGATCGGGCTCGAGTTTGCGCCGCAGGCTGGCCATGTGCACATCTACGGTGCGTGAGAGCGCGCCTCCGCCCATGCCCCAGACTTTCTCCAGCAATTCCTCGCGGGTGACCACCGACCCGCGATGCTCCAGCAGATATTTCAGGAGGCGGAACTCCGCGCGGGCCAGCGCCACCGGCCGTCCGCCGCGGGTGACTTCGTTGGCCTTCAAGTCCACGCGAACGTCGCCGAACTCAAAGTGATCGGCGGTGCGCACTGCGCCTTTGGTCCGCCGCAGCAGCGCTTCGATGCGCGCCAGCAACTCCAGGGCGTCGCAGTTCTTCATCACGTAGTCGTCGGCGCCGAGCTTCAACCCCACGACTTTGTCCACCGTTTCGCCGCGCGCCGTGAGCATCAGGATGGGCGTGTTCACTGAAGCGTGGCGCAGGTCGCGGCAGATGT
>CAYPHP010000477.1:0-4132 GCA_964410045.1 uncultured Acidobacteriota bacterium
CTCACTGCGGCAACGCGGACAGCAGCAAGATCGGCGCCTTGAAGGGCACGGCCAAACGAGTGACAATGATTGTGGGCATGCCTCTCTTCGCACCCAGGGCCCTGCCATGTTGCTCCTACTTGCCTTGCTCGTCGCGCCAGCCGTCACCGAGGAACCGCTGTCCGCGGCGGGCTGGTGGAAGGAGTACGCCGCGAACCCCAGCGAAATGGATGAGCAGTACGTCGGCAAAGTCGTCACCGTCCGCGGGCTGGTGAACAGCGTGGGCCTTCCGAGTGGGAACAAGAAGCGATTTCCCAAGCCCGTGCTAGGTTTTCGTAGCGACAGGTCATTCGGCGGTGAGTCGGCAGGACAACTCGCGCCGGATTGGTTTGCCGTTTACGGCGTGTTCGACACAAAGCACAACGCTGCCATCGCCGCGCTGAAGTCTGGGGAAAGAGTTACTATCCGTGGCAAAGTTGAAGGCTGGCATGGGCCTACCGAAACGGTGAAGTTGGTCGACTGCGAGATTATCAGGCCGTAGGTTGCGGTATCAGTCCGCATTCACGTCCATCGGCGGGTCGTCCTTGAGGTTCGTCTGCGAGTTGGTCAGGAACGGGTTGGGGGCCGTGGGCGGCAGCTGGCCGCCTTGGAACTCCGCGACTCGCGTCGTCCCGTACTTTCGTCGCCACCAGGTCCAGTAGAGCGGCTGACCGTTCACCGTCTGCACGATGCGGCTGCCGCTCTCGCCCTTGCCGATCTCCTTGACCGGCTTGCCCTGCACCGTCACCAGGTTCGGGATCGGTGCCTTCTGCGCGACTCGCAGCGCGTACCCGTGCATGATCCAGTGGTCGATGGGCTCGTGGCAGGTTTCTTCAACCTTCTCGACGCCGCGGGCCAGGGGGACGTGGTACACCAGCCCGGAAGTGGACTCGGCGTCCACCCAGTTTTCCCACCAGAGGTACACCCCGGTCAGGTCGCCGGGGTCTAAGGCGTTCCCGACGCCGCCGCGCACGAACGGGGAGCCCGCGCCGCCGCCAGCGTCGGGGAGGAACTGCCCGCCACACACGTCGATGATCGCGTCCGCCGCGGTGTTGTAGACCAGGCCGCGGTTGCCGCGCACGGTCGCCGGCCCGTTGCCCAGCTCCATGCTGGCGTGCCACACGTCCCAGGTGAAGGGCAGGGGCTCGTAGAGGCCGGTCAGGTAGAGGATGTCCGGCAGGATGGCGGCCTGCGAGCTCATGATTGTAAACGCCGCGCTGAGGCTGCCGTCGAAGCCGAATTTCTTCTCCGAAACCTTGAACATCGCCGGCAGTACAAGCATGTTCTGCGCTTGCGTCCGCTGTCGCATTACTCCCAGTAGGTACGTCATGGTGAACATGAGCCGGTCGTGGATGATGTCGGGCGACTGCCCGGCGGCGGCTTCGCCCTGGCCCGTGAAAATCCAGGCGTACCGCGTGAACCCCTTGCCTTCCGATTGGGCCACCACGCTGACCGTCACTTCCGCGTCGATCTTCACGATCCCCGGCGGGTAGGCGTTGGGCGAGGGGATTTCGGTGTCGGTGAATGTGAAGTTGAGCTTGCTGCGGTCGGCGGACAGGTGGAACTCCTGCTCGCGTTGGAAGCCCAGCGGCAACGACGGTCGGATGTACTCCTTGAGCTGGTCCACGTTCTGGTCGTTGCGCAAGAGCGGCGAGTAGGGCGCGTAGCGGCGGACCGGGATGACGACGTGGCCCCGGATGACTCGCTTCGTGCAGCCGTACTTGTCAATCGAGCTCTCGTGGTCGTAGTTCCACTCCAGGATGCCGAAGTAGTTCGCGCCCGTGCAGTCGGGGATGAAGAACTCGCAGGTCCAGACGAACAGGCAAGCCCTCGCGCTGCCGACGGGCACCCAACTAATCGTCCGCGGCTTGGGGCCGTACCGCAGGTCGTGAGGGAAGGTGTTGACGTTGACGCTGATGTTCCCGCACCCGCAGTCGGCGATGAGCAGCGCCCCGCCCGGCTTATTGAGCAACTGGCGGATTACGTCCATGTCGTCATCGGTCGAGCTCACCGACCCGCCCCCGTAGTCCACCGGGGTGACGTAGCCTTCGACGGTGAGGGTGTAGCGCATCCCGACGACGGTGCGGTCTGCGCCGTCGTACTCGTGCTTGCCCTCCAGGCGCGTGCGGGACCGGGAGTTGAACGAGACGCCGTTGTAGGAGACGGTGCCGGTGCGCGGCAGCAGCATGGGCTACCTCACGCGGTTAAAGGCGCGGCGCGGCGCTGGCATCGGGATGCGGGGCGCGCCGCCTTCCTCGCCGCGCCCGCGGGCGCGGGGCGGCTCCAGCTTGAAGAAGTTCTCGATCAGGGAAGCCGCCTGTTCGGCGAACTGCGCGTTGGCGGCGTCGCGTTTGGCGCTGAGCTCTTGCAAGTGCCGCTTGGCCACGTCGCCGATGAAGGGCAGGTGCTGCGCCAGGAGCGCGGCGACGGCCTCCATCTTGTTGCCGGGGCCTTCCGCGGCGGCGATGATCTCCAAGGCGTCGGCCGTTTTCTCCAGAATGGGGTTGGTGCTGCGGCTCATGGCTGCGGCCAGGTCGGCCCCGATGAGACGGACGGCGTTCTCCAGACGTGCGTTCGCGTCCACGGTGCGGCCCATGTCCGCACCGAAGCGGCCGGCGATCTCCATGTCCGTTCGCAGCCGGCGCATGTCGGCGCGGACGCTGGCCCCCATGAGCTCCGGGGAGAAGAGGCGCACTTGCGACGCGGTCTGGAGGAACTGGTCGTTGACCTTCCCCACGGTGCGGATGAGCTCCCCCATGCCCGCCGCCAGCCCTTTGACCGCCGAGCCCAGGATGGGAATGTCCGACAGTCCCGGCACGTTGCCGAGCGCCGTCACCAGGTCGGCGGCGGCGTCGGTCCCCTTGACCACGCTGGGGTTGGGGTCGGTGAGGGAGGTAGCGACACGCCCCAGGGCCCGCGCCGCGGCCACCGGCGCGGCGGCAATCATGCTCTCGGCCTGCCACCGCTCACGCGCGTTCTCTTGCTCCAGCCGTGCCAGTTCGTCGCGGCGTTCTTTCTGTGCGCGTTGGGCTTCCAAGACCGCACGTTCTTGGGCCTTCAGCGACTCCATCTCGACCCGGTGCAATTCCTTCTTGGCGGCGGCCTTCTGCCGGTCCTGCTCCTCCTGAAGGGCCTTCATTTGTTGCAGGCGGCGCTGGCCGAATTTGTACAGGTCCGTGTCGGACTCCGTGCCCTGCGCGACGAACGGCGTGCCGCCGGGCGCGACGACGGAAGGCCGTGGCCCGAAGGCGGGGGCGGCTGCTGGTTGGGTGACTTCCGCCCGTGGCCCGAAAGCAGGCGGTGGGGGAGCGCCGGAACCGGCGGGACGCTCCGCAGTACTCTTCAGTTCGATCTCTAGGGTCGCGCGGTCCGCCATGCGGCCCATCGTAGCCGCCGCACGGGGCTACTTGGGCGGGGCGGTGGCACCGACGATGACGCCGAGGATGCCGAAGAGGAAGGCGAAGAACAGGAAGCCGGCGGCGGACCAGAGCGCAGCCGCCTTGCGTCGCCGGGCCGACTCAATCGCGTCCCGCGTGTCCTCGATCACGCTCAGGTTCAGAGCCTGCTTGTAGGGCATGACGCCGAGGAAGGACGCGACGAACGCGAAGAAGAGCGAACTGGCGGCTACCCATAGCGCCCACGGCGGCAGGCGCGACTTGTCGAGGAAGAGAACGCCTCCGCCCATGAGGATGAGCGTGGCGCGGAGCACCTCCCGCAGGACCTGGTTGTACAGGTCCACGTTGTTCTTCGGGGCCTCCGCGGCGACTCTCCGTAAGAACGCCTCCTCTTCCGTGGGGTGGCGCGGCTCGCCGACAACCTGGGCGTCTTTGAGGTCCGTCATGGGCTTCACCGCTGCACGGTCACGGGGACCACAAACGACTTGCCGCACTTGGGGCACGTCACGGGGACGCTGACCGTCTTGGTCGTGGGGACGTAGTTTTCGCTGAAGCAGAGCAGGCCCGGTTGGTCCGGCACCTGTACGGACTCTTTGCAATCGGGGCAGCGGGCGGTCATGGGCGACTACTCCGGCACGGGATGCGCCTGCCCGGCACCGCACGTGGAGTAGGACGCGCCGCGCCGGGCAGGCCGACCGGGTAGCTACTCCCGGCGTCCC
>CAYPHP010000478.1:0-4131 GCA_964410045.1 uncultured Acidobacteriota bacterium
TCTCAGCCGACGTCGGAATGAACTGCCCCTTGCCGAAAAACGATGAGGCGAATCGCACCGCCTCGATCACCGCGCTGCCGTAGCGCAGAGTGAAGAAACGGCTGGAGCCGCCAAGCACCAGGGTCGCGCTGAGCGGCCCGCGGCGGATGCGCGCGATCTCGATCTCCGGAAAGTGCTTCTCGAAGTTGTCCGGCAGCGGCTCGGGCGCCGGAAGCGGCTGTGAGAGTTCCGGATATTCGAGCAGCGCCGAGAGCGTCGCCGACGTGGGCGCGAACTGGCGAGCCAGCGTCGCGAACCGCCCGTTGCGATCTTTCACCGCCAAATATGCCAGCGGGAACCAGTATCCGCTCATGTCGCCACGGGCGTTTTGGTCCTGCCGTCGCGAGATCTCGCTGACCACTTCGCCGTCGGCGTGCAGCAGGTAGAGCGTCGCTTCCAGGTTTCGCCGCACCGGATCCAGAAGGTCGGGGCGTCCGAGCTTCGACGCCATGATCACCAGGGAGCGGTCAACCACGCGGTTGTAGACCAGCGTGCTGCGCTCGGTATATTGGCCGTCGGCGTCGATGTCGATGCCTTCAGCCAGCCATTCCTCAATGCGCCTGACGTATTGCGGATTCGGGAACAACTCGTGAACCTGCGCCAGCGCGGCGCAAACCACCCAGCGATGATTCGCGGTGTGGATTCCGCCGACCGCCATTCCCCCGCCGGCCTTGACCAGGAAGTTGCGCAGGATCGCGGTGATCTCGGGCGCGCCGTGCAACTTGCCGATGGCAGCTGCAGTGGCCACACCGTGGACCACGAAGCCGGTATCCGGCGGTGAATTGAAATTCGTCGACAGCAAGTCGATGTTGCCTTGCGGACTCTGCGATCGTTCGAGGAATGCCGCAGCTTCCCGGATTCGAGTGATCAGCGTCGCGTCGCGGTAATACTTCGATTGCCGTTCGACAAAGGAAGCCGACATCACCTCGATGAGCCCGCCGGCCGATCCGGCGCTGTGCAGGCCGAACTCGTCGGGAACGCTGCCGCGCCACGGGCTCGACGGGTCGGTGATCTGCACGCCGAGCAGCCGGCCTACGGTTGCGTCGTTGCGGGTTATGGCGGCATCGCGGACTGGATCGCGATCCTGCGCCGTGGCCAGCGCAGCCGTCGCGCCGAGTATCTTGATCGCATGTCTTCGGGTCATCGTGATTTCCTCGCGCTCAGGTCCCGGAGCGCGTCCTTGCCGATCCATCGCGCCGCGGGCTCCGGCGACGCCGCCAACCGCCGTGCTATCGGCAGCGCCGCCGCGTGCAGCGCCGGATTGCGCCGGCCGATCCGGCGCAGCGCCCAACTCACGCCCTTCTTCACGAAGTTCCGCTCGTCGCTGGCGGCGCGCTCGATCAAAGGTAGCGCCACGATGAATTGCCGGTCGGTAGCCTTCTTGTCGTGACCCGCCAAGCTCGCAAGCAGGGCAAAGGCCGCGCGCTTCTGGAACTCGTCGCGCCGCTCGCTCCATTCCACCACCTTGGCCCAGGCATGCGGGGTCCGGTCGAAGAGCACGAAACACACCGTATCGACGATCCCCCAGTTGTCGAAGTCGCGGCACCAGCGGTCCATTTGCGCGGGCGTGACGCGGTCCGGCTCGTCGACGAATGACGTGAGCATGCGCGCCTCGTACCACCCGGTGTCCCAGAGCGCGGCGGCGAGGTCGTGGCTCCGCCCGAGACGCTTGGCCAGCTTCTGGATATTGGCCATGGACACGCCGAACGCCTTCTTGGCGTTGATCCCGAATCGCGCCAGGTTCGCGCGGTCCTTCGGCGTGCTCATCTTCTTCACCGCCGCCAGCGCCGTCTGAACTTGCTCGCTGACCGGCGGCTGGGCTTTGCTCTTCGTCTTCATCACCGCTTCGACCCGGCCACCTCGATCACCGTGGTCCAAAGGAACTCCACAAATTTGTAGAACGCGGCTTCGGAGATGCGCTCGTCGTCGGAGTGCGCGCCGTTGGTGGCGACGCCCTCCTCCCGCAGCGGACCGATGCCGTAGGAGGGCACGCCCTTCAGCCGCAGCGGTTGCATGTCGGTGCCGCCGGTGAGCATGGCCGGCACGGTGATCGCTTTCGGGAAGACCGTCTTCTGGGCGCGCTCCAGGGCGCTGAACATTTCCGTATCAATCCGCGACGGCGGCGGCGACTCGCGCCGATTGCGAATCTCGATCTCCACAGCGGGATCGCCAATCACGCTACGCAGCATTTCGTAGAAACGGGTCAGGTCTTCATCAGGCAGGGCGCGGATATCCAGCGTGGCTCGCGCTTCCGACGGAATCACGTTGCCGCGGAAGCCGCCCTGAATGATGGTGGGCGAGATGCCCGTGCGCAACACGGAATTCAGGCCCGGCTCATGCTCGCGCAGATATGCCTCTGCGGCGGGAGCCGTTTTGGGGTCAAGCACGTCGCGATAGACCTTGGCCCTCTCGGGCGGACTGACCGTGGCCAGGCGCTCGAAGAAAGCGCGCGTGACGTCATTAAGCTTCATCGGCGCCTGCCATTCGGTCACGCGGTTCACGGCCCGTGCGAGTCGAGCGATTGCGTTACCGAGCACTGGGACAGATCCGTGGCCGGCGGGGCCGCGAGCGACCAGGGTCACGCCGGCGCCGACCTTTTCCGTGGCGGCAATGGTGACTACGGTCGCCTCCCCGCCCCGGGTAAAACCTCCGCCGCCTTCGGCCAGCGCGAACTCCGCCTCGATTTCCGGCCACTGCTTTTCGACCAAATGGCGCATGCCCTCCGGCGCGAATCCTTCCTCCCCTGATTCGGCTACGAAGATCACGTCGCGATCCAGCGGCGTCTTCATACGCTTCAGCAGGATCATGATCATCATGCCGGCGGTCAGGTTGTCCTTGTCGTCGAGCGCTCCACGGCCGTAGATGAATCCGTCTTTGCGGATGGCACCGAAGGGATCCACGGTCCATTTGTCTTTCTGCACGCCGACCACGTCGGTGTGACCCATGATCAGGATCGGTTTGCGCGATCCGTTCCCCTTGATGCGCGCCACCAGGTTCAGGCGGTCCTTGTTGGGCCCCAACAGCTGCGATTCGATTCCTTCGCGCGCCAGCACCGCCTTGACGTACTCGGCAGCCTTGGTTTCGTTTCCCGGCGGATTCGACGTATCAATCCTCAGCAAAGCGCTGAAGTGTTCGAGCGCTTCGGCGTGGATCTTGGTCCAATCGGGCGTTTGCGCGATCGCGCAGGATGTACCGATAAACAGGAGGGCAAAGAGACGAATCATGCCGCCGAGTGTAGCAGAGCCGCGACCGTAAGGGAGCGGATTTCCCATGGTATTCTGGCCTCCGTGCCGCTGAAAGCCCTGCTCATTCTTCTCCTTCTCGCAGCCGTGACGTGCGCCGGACAAATCGCGCCCGACGTGAAGAAGCCCGCCCTCGACACCAGCGCGCCGGCTGTCGCTCCGCCCTGGTCGCTCGAGCCGTGGTTCTGGGAAGATGACGTTAACACTGCCGACGCCGTGTGGGACCTGATCAACGGATGCCGGAAGCACAATCTGCCGCTCGGCGCGGTGATGCTCGACAGTCCGTGGGCCACGGCGTACAACAACTTCGTGTTCGACGAGAAGCGTTACCCGAATCCGCGCGGCATGATCGCCGCCTGGCGCAAGGTGGGAATCCGCACCGTCCTGTGGATGGGCAACATCATCAACCTCAAGGATGACAAGGCGGACGCCGCCGGCAGTGACGAAGACCTGTACGCCATTGGCAAGGATCGCGGCTACTTCGTCAACAACGGAGAACCGATCAAGTGGTGGAAGGGACGGGGCGCGTTGATCGACTACACCAATCCCGAAGCGGTCGCCTGGTGGCATCGCTTGAAGGACCGGGTGCTCTCGCTGGGAATCGACGGATGGAAAGTCGACGGCACCGCGGAGTTGTTCATTCTCACCAAGCGGCAAACGTCACGCGGCACGACTGACTTTTTCGATTACCTGGATCTCCACTACCGCGACGCCCTCAACTACGGCCGCCAGTACAAGCCGGACTTTGTGACTATGGTGCGTTCCGTGGATATTGCCAACAGCGGCGGGCTCGATCTGCGCCACGCGCCGTTCGACGCCGCGCCGCTCACCTGGACCGGCGACCAGCGCC
>CAYPHP010000479.1:0-4125 GCA_964410045.1 uncultured Acidobacteriota bacterium
AATCGCGCCTGGATTACGCCGTTCTGGATGCGATTGGCGATGTCGGGCATGATCCAGTACTTGATTTTCTTGTGCAGAGCAGCTCCGCGATGCACCAGCGTAACCCGCGCGCCATGGCGGTAGAGGTCGAGTGCGGCAATGGCCGCCGAGTTTTTGGCGCCGATAATCATCACGTCGCAATCGAAATACGGATGCGCCTCGCGATAATAGTGGCTGACCTTGGGCAGGTCTTCGCCGGGAACGCCGATCAGGTTCGGCAAGTCGTAGTAGCCGGTAGCCAGGACCAGCTTGCGGGCCGTGGTGGACCGCGCCTGACCCGCGCGCGTGTGCGAGTGAACGACGAAGTTGCCGTCGCGGCCTTCGATCTTCAGCACCTTCTCATAGAGGCGAACCGGCAAGCGGTAGTGATCGGCGACGCGCCGGTAGTACTTCAGCGCCTCGCCGCGAGTGGGCTTTTCGCGGATGCTGGTCATCGGCAGATCGCCGATCTCCAGCAGCTCCGGCGTAGTGAAGAAGACCAGGTCGGTGGGGTAGTGAGCCAGGGAGTTGACCAGGCATCCCTTTTCGATGATGAGCGTGCGCAGACCGGCCTTCTGGCACTCGATGCCGGTGGCCAGACCGGTGGGTCCGGCGCCGACAATAAGTACGTCGTAGTCCATTTACATGAATTGCAGGTTGCGCTCGAAATCCGCGGGCGAAGTGGCCGCCGACTTGGCCGTCTCCATATCCACGACGCCGCTCTTGAACAAGTCGGTCAGGTGCTGATCGAAGGTCTGCATGCCGTAAAGGTCGCGGCCTTTCTCCATGTAGTCCTTCATGCTGTCGGTCTTGTCGGGATCGGCGATGCACTCCTGAATGGACTTGGTCCAGCGCATGATCTCGCAGGCCACTACGCGGCCGGTGCCGTCGGAGCGAGGCAGCAGGCGCTGGGAGATCACCGACTGCAGCGTCTCAGCCAGGCGCAAGCGCAGGTTGGTCTGCTCGGATGCTTCAAACACGCTGATCAATCGGCTGATGGTTTTGGGAGCATCCTGCGTGTGCACGGTGGAGAAAACCAAGTGGCCGGTCTCGGCGGCCTTGATGGCAATGTCGATGGTTTCCTTGTCGCGCATCTCGCCCACCAGGATGATGTCGGGATCCTGGCGCAGGGCGGCGCGCAGGGCCTTGGCGAAGTTTTCGGTATCCGCTCCGCACTCGCGCTGCACGATGCTGCACTTCTGATCCTTGTAAAGAAACTCGATGGGATCTTCGATGGTGACCACCTTGGCCGACTTGTTCTGGTTGACGTGGTTGATCATCGCTGCCAGCGTCGAACTCTTGCCGCTGCCGGTAGTACCGGTCAGCAACACCAGGCCGCGCTTGGTCATGGCCACGTCCTTGAGCACCAGCGGCAAGCCCAAGGATTCCACGGAGGGCAGGGTGAAGGGAATGTGCCGCAAGACCAGCGAGAGCGATCCGCGCTGGCTGGCGATGTTCACGCGGAACCGGCCCAGTTCGGCCATCGAATAGGAACAGTCGTAGTCGGTGATGGCCGAGGTGATTTGGGCGACGTTGTCCTTGTTGGCCTTGCGCGACGCCAGCAGAATGCCGGCGACGATCTGCGCGGTGTCCGCCGGTCCCATGGGGACGTTGCCGGGCGGCTCCACCAGCTTGCCCTTCAGCCGGATGCGGAATCCGGTGCCGACGCAGATGTGCAGGTCGCTGCCCTTTTGGCCCACCATCCACTTCAAGGCCATCTGGAAACGTTCGTAGGCGCTGATCGCTCGTGCCGCAGTGTCTGTGGTGCTCATGAGTCCCCTGAGAAGAAGCCTATCTTACCATGCCGTCCTTGCCGCGGAAATCGTCAGCCGCCTGCGCCGCCGGCAGCGTCGCCCAGCGCCCCTTCCACCGTCTCGAACATCGGAATCACGGTGTCCAGATGGGTCACCTGCATCACCATCTTCACGATCGGGTTCATGCCTGCCAGGCGGAATCCGGCGCTGAGCCGTTGCGCGCTGGTGTAGCCGCGGATCACCGAGCGGATTCCCGTACTGTCGATGTGGGTGACTTCGCGGAGGTCGGTGACCACCATGCGCACGCCTTCGGAGAGCAGCAATTGGGTGCGCTGCTCGTACTCCTCGGCGGGTCCGCCCAGAACCAGCCGCCCGATGGGCGCGAGGACCACCGATTCGCCGACCTTGTGCTGTTGAATCTCCACGCTCGACTCTGCTCCGGAGGGTTACGTTACCATACTTTCCTTCCAGTCGGCTGCGCCGAGGGTGCTATAATGTCTCCGTGATCTTCGCTAGACAAACCCGCTTCGCAGACGCCGAACGCAATAGGCGCATGCGCAGGGGTGTTGGCTAGGCGAGGCTCCAGGATTTCAGCGGTTTACGGCCACCTAGCCCACACGGCAGGTGGCCGTTTTGTTTTGCTGCGGGGTAGCCTAGAGGCCAGGCGCCAGGCTCATAACCTGTGACCACGCGGGTTCGATTCCCGCCCCCGCGACCATTTTTGATTTGCCCGCGTGGCTGATTGGATCAGGCACTCGTCTTCTAAACGAGGTCAGGCAGGTTCGATTCCTGCCGCGGGTACCATGGGGCCGGTTGGCCGACCGGATGAGGCGCTGCGCTTCGAACGCAGTCTAAGCGGGTTCGATTCCTGCACCGGCCCCCAAAGAGTGTTGGGGCGGGCCCCCGTGCCCGCCCGCTGTTGGAGGGTAGCCAAGTGGAAAGGCGCCTGACTGTTACTCAGGCCATGCGCAGGTTCGAATCCTGCCCCTCCAGCCAAGATTGAGATGCGGCGCGTTCCTCAATTGGTAGGAGACCCGGCTTTCAACCGGACAAAACGGGTTCGATTCCCGTACGCGCTGCCAGAGTTGCTCCGGCGTCGGCTAGTGGCAGGCCGCGGGGCTTTGAACCCTGAGGCGGACGTTCGAATCGTCCCGCCGGAGCCAGAGTTGTTGGTTGAAGCCTCGAAACCTTGAGTTTTCGAGTCTTCATCGCGCATACTCTTCGGACCACGGGGCAAATGAGTAGCACTTAAGGAGGCGCTATGGGCAAGACTTCTCTCATCACCATTCTGGTGTTTGTCGCCGGTCTCGGCAGCGGCTACTTCACCCGAAGCGCTGCAGAAGTGCAGCGAAATACGCGTGCCGCAGACTTGGCGGCCATCGAAAAACTGAACCAAGAGGACATTGCGGCCACACTGGCGCAAGATCCGAAACGGCTGATGGATCTCTGGGATGAGAATGCGGTGCGCTTCTCTCCGGGAAGCCCGCCGGCGATCGGCAGGCAGGCCATTGGGGCTGAGAATGCCAAATTCCACGCCCAGTACCCGGGCTTGAAGGTGTTGAGCTACACCTCCAAATACAAAAACCTTCAAATCGAGGGCGGCTTGGCATGCGAGTGGTTTGAAAAGAAAGCCGAGTATAAGTTCTCTCCAGAGGCCTCGCCGGTCAGTTGGCAGGCGAAAGGAGTGCTGGTGCTGAAGCGGCAAAGCGACGGCTCATGGAAAGCGGTGATGATCCTGCCCGAGTGAAGGAAGACGATGGAGCGCCATGCGCGGCGCTGGAGGAGTCCGGAGTCCTCGCCGGTCTGTCTAACCGAAGATCTCGGGTTCAAATCCCGTGCGCGGCGCCAAAGATTGGGTCGAGTTCGGGCGCGTCGTTCAACTGATGAGGACGCTGGTTTGCGGCACCAGGGATGGCAGTTCAACTCTGCCCGCGCACCCAGATTCGAGAGCTTGTGTAGTGGCCGCGGACCGGCTAGGGGGTTCGGACATTGGCACGGTCTTTACTTCTAACACCACAAACTCCTGGCCAGTCCAACGGAGAGAGATGATGTCTTGTTTCGAGGGACAGCAGTGCGGATCCCATTCCTCGTAGTGCTTAGTCTCAATCGTCAGAGCTTTAGTCACGGGATCAAACTGCGATACCCCCAGGTCACCACTAATCTGCTTGATAACATACAGACGCCGAGATTCCAGCTTCCATAGTTGGACGACACCGATGTAAGTGGAGCTTCCGCCCACCATAGTGATACTGAACTCGACTAGCGCATATTGCTCGAATCGACGCACGCGCAACAGGCTGGCGAACTCTCCACCAGCAGAATACCTTTTCTCGTACTCGCCGCGTTTCAATGG
>CAYPHP010000480.1:0-4121 GCA_964410045.1 uncultured Acidobacteriota bacterium
CGCCGCGCCAACGCCGACTTGACCGTGGCCAAGGATCGCGCCGAGGATGCCAGCCGCGCCAAAAGCGAGTTCCTGGCCAACATGAGCCACGAAATTCGCACGCCGCTCAACGGCATTGTGGGCATGACTGAACTGGCGCTCGACACCCAATTAACCGCCGAGCAGGCCGACTACTTGAACACCGTGAAATCATCCGCCGACGTCCTGATCGCGGTGATCAACGACATCCTGGATTTTTCCAAGATCGAGGCGGGCAAGCTGGCCCTGGATCCCATCGACTTCAGCCTCCGCGAGTTGGTCGAGGAAACTGCGCGCCTGCTGGCCCCGCAGGCGCATCGCAAGAACCTGGAGTTGCTGTGCGAAGTCTCTCCCCTGGCCCCGGACGGATTGGTGGGCGACGCCGGGCGCTTGCGCCAGGTGCTTACCAACTTGCTGGCCAACGCCATCAAGTTCACCTCGCAGGGAGAAGTGACCCTGCAAGTGGATAACGAATCTCACGCCGCGGGTGAAACGGTCCTGCGTTTTTCCGTGAGCGACACCGGAATCGGGATTCCCGCCGAGAAGCAGGCCATGATCTTCGACGCTTTCACCCAGGCGGACAGCACCACCACCCGCAAGTATGGCGGCAGCGGGCTGGGCCTGGCCATTTCCGCGCGCCTCGCCGGGCTGATGGGCGGACGCATCTGGGTGGAGAGCGTCCAGGGACGAGGCAGCACTTTCCACTTCACGGCTTGTCTGGGCATTTCGAAGAGCACCTTTGACCGGTCCGCCGCCCAGGCCGCGAATTTGGCCAACCTGCCGGTATTGGTGGTGGACGACAACGCCACCAATCGCCGCGTGCTGGAAGAAATCCTGCGGCGCTGGGGCATGGCGCCGGCTACGGCGGAAAGCGGTCCCGCCGCGCTCGTCGCACTCGAAGCCGCCGAGCGCAACAACAGCGGCTTCCGTCTGCTTCTGCTCGATTCCCAGATGCCGGAGATGGACGGTCTGACACTGGTGGAGCGGATTCGGGGGCGCTATCCCCAGTTCCGCGCTGTGATCATGATGCTTACTTCGAATGCCCAGCCGCAGGAAATGCTCCGCTGCCGTGAGTTGGGTGTCACGGCCTGTCTTACCAAGCCCATCCGCCAGGCCCAACTGCTGAGCGCCCTGCAGGCCGCGCTGCGGGAGCGTCCAGCCGTACCGGCTCTATCCGTCCCGGCCGAACGAGTGGCGCATGGGACGGCCAAGCGCCGCGTGCTCCTGGTGGAAGACAATCCGGTGAACCAGCGGGTCGCCGAACGGTTGCTCGAGAAACAAGGCCTCGAGGTGGTGCTCGCCGGAAACGGCCAGGAAGCCTTGCAGGCGCTCGAAGACCACGAGGGTTTTGATCTGGTCCTGATGGACGTGCAGATGCCGGAAATGGGCGGCTTTGAGGCTACGGCAAACATCCGGGCCCGCGAACGGGACACCGGTACCCACCTGCCGATCATTGCCTTGACCGCCCACGCCATGAAGGGTGACGCCGAGCGTTGCCTGATGGCCGGAATGGACGCGTATCTTTCAAAGCCCATCCGCGCCAAGGATCTGCGCGCCGTGGTCGAGCAGTTCATTCCCGCGTTCGCTCACGCCCACGAGCGAACTCTAGTACCTTGATAATGAGCGAGTTGTGCGGTGCCACGATTTTTCTCTTGACAGCTCTAACGCCTACATGCATACTAGTCGGTATGCAAAAGGTGCTCCATGATCGGCCGAAGGGTACGCCCCAACGGGACCCTGATTCTACAAGGCAAAATCTGCTGGAAGCCGCCTTCCAGGAGATCTACCGGTCAGGCTTTCAAGCGGCGAGCCTGGAAAATATCCTGACAAAGGCCAGGGTCACGAAGGGGGCGCTCTACCACCACTTTGGCAGCAAGCTGGAACTGGGCTACGCCGTTGTGGATGAGTTGATCCGCCCGCGCATTCTTTCGAGCTGGCTGGCGCCGATACTTCACGCCCCTGATCCAATTGAGGCGCTGCTGGCTCAGATTCGCCTGGGACCACAGCACCCGTCGTTCGATCCGATTCTGGGTTGTCCGTTGAACAACTTGGCGCAGGAAATGTCCCCTCTCGACGAGGGCTTTCGCTCCAGGCTACAGGGGCTCTACCGGGAATGGCGGGATGGGATCGCCAATGCGTTACGCCGGGGTCAAGAGACCGAGCGCGTGAAACCGGACCTGGATCCTTATGCATCCGCTGACTTCATGGTGGCAGCCTTGCAAGGCGGTCTGTCCCTGGCGAAGAACGCCCAGGATATGAGGTTGCTGGAGAGCTGCAGGAAGGGCTTGGTGACCTATTTGGAAAGCCTGCGCCCTGGCCCACGTCCGGCAAAGGTCTGATTCCCATGTTCACTTTGCTTTGGGAATCGGCGCGTTGATAGATACCGACTGGTAGGTATGCTAGGAAGGGAGTTCTGAGATGAATTTCGTAGCTCTAAAAATGCTAGGCGCGGACCGGGCCAAATACTTCGGCCTGATCTTTGCGATCGCCTTCGCCTCGTTCCTCCTGGCCAATCAGGCCGGCATCTTTATTGGCATCATGCAGCGACCCTCCAGTCAGATCACCGACGTGGTGGATGCCGACATCTGGGTGATGGACCCGCAAACGCTGTATGACGGCGAGGTGTTTTCCCTGCGGGACTCGGACCTGTATCGGGTCCGGAGCGTGACCGGCGTCGAGTGGGCGGTTCCGCTGTACAAAGGCCAGGGCCGTGCCAAGGGTCCCGACGGAAAGTTCCGTACGGTGATCCTGGTGGGCGTAGACGATAGCAGTCTGGTCGGCGCGCCACGCAAGATGTTGGTGGGCTCGATCCGCGACCTGGACCAACCGGACGCCGCGATCATCGATCAGGCCGGATACCTCTACTTCTTCCCCGACCAACCATTGCAAGCGGGCAAGACCCTGCAGATGAACGATAAGCGCGTCTTGATCGTGGGCATCAGTGACGCAGCGGCTCCGTTCCAGAGCCTTCCCGTCATGCACACCCGCTTCAGCCAGGCGCTCGGGTTTGTGGGACGCGAGCGCAACCTGCTCTCGTTTGTGCTGGCCAAGCCGTCCGCCGGCGCCGGCATCGGCGAAGTTTCCCGGCGCATTCAGGCGGAGACCGGACTTCGCGCCAGGAGCACCAAGGAGTTTGCCGGCGATGCCTACGACTTCTACATGGCCAACACCGGCATTCCGGTGAACTTCGGCATCACCGTGATGGTCGCTCTGATCGTCGGCACCGTGGTCGCGGGTCAAACCTTCTACATCTTCACCGTCGAGAACTTGAAGCATTTCGGCGCACTGAAGGCCATCGGCGTGACCAACGGGCGCATCGTGGGAATGATTCTGCTGCAAGCCGTCGTCGTTGGCGGCACCGGCTACGCGCTGGGCATGGGCATGGCCGCCGCCTTCTTCTTGAAGTTTTCCACTTATCTTCCCACTCGCGGAATCATCCTGCCCTGGCAGGTGATGGCGGGCATCGCCGTGGTGGTGCTGATCGTGGTTGGTATCGCCAGCCTGATGAGCGTCCGCCGCGTCCTGGTGCTCGAGCCCGCGGTCGTCTTCCGGAGCTAATCTTATGAGCAACCATTCCACTGCTGTTTTGGCGCGTGACGTAACCAAGGTATTTGGCCAAGGCGCTACGCAAGTCCAGGCCCTGCGCGGGATTCACCTGGAAATGCGGATGGGCGAGTTGACCATGCTGGTGGGCCCCAGCGGCAGCGGCAAAACCACGCTGCTGAGCGTGATCACGGGCCTGCTGAAGGCCAGCACGGGAGACCTGATGGTCCTAGGCGAGCGTCCATCCCAGCTCGCCTCGGATGATCTGATTCGTTTCCGCCGCAAGAACCTGGGCTTCGTGTTTCAGCAGTACAACTTGATTCCGGCCTTGACCGCCGCGGAGAACGTGGCCGTCCCGCTGCTCGCTGACGGAGCGAAGCGGCTACCCGCGGTCGAGCGCGGCCGCGAGCTTCTGAACACCTTGCGCCTGGGTCACCGCGCGAACGCCCTGCCTTCGGAGCTGTCCGGCGGCGAGCAGCAGCGCGTGGCGCTGGCCCGAGCGCTGATCCATGATCCGCGCTTGATCGTCTGCTACGAGCCGACTTCCGCGCTGGACGGCC
>CAYPHP010000481.1:0-4114 GCA_964410045.1 uncultured Acidobacteriota bacterium
ACGCGACCTATTTCCACGGCCGGATCCTCGTCGCCCCCACAGAGGCGATCGAGGACGCCAACCGTAACGGCGGGCGTCCGAGGGTCCTGACGCAGTGGGGCAAGCACGGCAGCATGCCGCCGGGCTGGGAGAAACTGGAGATCATTGCCGATGCTGGTGACGTGGAGAGGAATTACTACCCGAACAAACTGATCTCGATGGAGCAGTACCAGCGTGGTACCTATCAGAAACTGAGCACCGTGGGGCGGCAAGCACAGGATTCGCCCTTGTCGCGCGGCTGGCCGGTCAAGTTCTCCGGCTCCTGGCAGGACTTCGTCAATTTTTCACGCCTGGTGGACCCTCTCAAATGGCTGGACCGGTCCGGCTACATCAAGGTGTCCTGTTGGAACAACGCGGTGATCGATCGCCATTTCCTGCTCTACAACTTCCGCCCGAAGACCGAGTGGTGGTGTCCGTGACCGACCCGCGGGATTGACCCGCCATTTACTTGACCATCCTGGCGACGCATCGTAGTATTGCCAGATACCGGAGGAAACTCATGAAACGCAGCGGCTTGGTGTGGTGTTTAGGCTTTCTTTTCATTCTGGCAATTCCGGGACTCCTGTCCGCTCAGTATGACACCGGCGCGGTGCTCGGCACCGTGACCGACCCCAGTCACGCCGTAGTGGCGGGGGCCCGGGTGACCATTGTCAACACGCTTACCGGCATCACCCAGAACACGACGACCGATGAGGCCGGCAATTACCAGTTCCAGAACCTGCGCCCCGGGACCTACAAAGTCACCGTGGAACGTGCCGGGTTCAAGACCGCCGCTTCCGACGAGTTTGCTTTGACCGTGAGCGCACGCCAACGCGTGAACCTGACGCTGGAGGTCGGCGAGATCACGCAAACCGTTCAGGTGACCGAAGCGGTGATCACGCTGGAGACGGATTCGAGCGATCGCGGCCAGGTGGTGAATCGAGCGGCAATCATCAACCTGCCGCTGAACGGACGGGCCTATGCGGACCTGGCTTTGCTTTCGCCGGGGGTTCGCCGGTCGAACATCAGCAACCGCGATGCGTCGTTCAACGTCAACGGGCTGCGCAGCTCGCACAACAACTTTCTGGTGGACGGCGTCGACAACAACGCCTACGGGACGTCGAACCAGGGCTTCTCCAACCAGGTGGTTCAACTCAATCCGGACGCGGTGGAAGAGTTCAAGGTGCAGACCAACAACTTCTCAGCCGAATACGGCCGCGCGGGCGGCGCCGTGGTCAACGCCTCGGTGCGCAGCGGGACCAATGCCTTCCACGGATCGGTCTGGGAGTTCCTGCGCAACACCAAGCTGAACGCGGTGGGATTCTTCCGGCCCGCCTCCGGGGTCAAGCCGGTGCTGGTTCAGAATCAATTCGGCGCGGCATTTGGCGGACCGATCAAGAAGGACAAGCTGTTCTTTTTCGCCGACTATGAAGGATTCCGCCGGGTGGAGCGTAACCTGGAGTTCGCCAGCATTCCAACCCTGGACCAGCGCGCCGGCCGCCTGGGAATCCCGGTGCGGAATCCGATCACCGGCGACACTTACGCCGACGGCGTCATCCCGTCGACTGCGATCTCTGCATTTGCCCGCCGCGTGCTTACTGACTTGCCGAGCCCGATACGCTCCTCCAACGTGGGCGTGGCCCCATCCAATAACTGGGAATATCTGACGCCGGTGCCGTGGGTGGACAACAAGGGCGATGCGCGAGTCGACTATTACGTCAGTTCCAGGCTGAACGTCTTCGGCCGCTACAGCCACCGGGAACTGACCCGTATCGAGAGTCACGTGATTCCCGGGCCCTCGGGCGGCAACGCCAACGGCAACGTCCGGGTCTTCAACAAGCAGGTGATGGGAGGCATGAATTACAACCTGTCGCCGACTTCGCTGGTGGACTTCCGCTTCTCCGCTGGATGGACCGAAGGCGGCAAGACCGCACTCGGCTCAGAACGCGGCAGCATGGCCAAGGAGTACGGCATCACCGGTCTGCCGGAGACTTCGACGGTCGGCGGCGGACTCACCGGCCAGGCGGTCGGCGGCTTCACCGCATTCGGACGACAGACCAGCAATCCGCAGTTCCAGAATCCCTTCGTGATCAACTTCAAGACCAACTACTCGAAGATCATGGGCCGGCATTCGCTCAAGGCCGGTTACGAGTATCAGGATCTGTTCACCGCGATCTTCGACTTCAATCCGCAATACGGTGCTGATACATATTCCGGGACGTTCTCGCGACCGACCGGGGCAGCGGCCAACAATCTTTACAACCTGGCCGACTTCCTCTTCGGCGCCCGTTCGGCCTACAGCCTGAATAACCAGGTGGTCCTGGACTACCGGCAGCGGATGCAGTTTTTCTATCTGCAGGACGACTGGAAGGCCACGCCGAAGCTGACGGTTAACGCCGGCGTCCGCTACGAATACGGGACACCGCAATGGGAGGAGAAGAACCGGATCGCCAACTTCGATCCGGGCACCCGCACTCTGCTCCAGGCCAAGAGTGGTGGCATCTACGAGCGGTCGCTGGTTCGCCCGGACCGCAACAATTGGGCCCCGCGCCTGGGCCTGGCCTACCAGCTTTTCTCGAAGACGGTCATCCGTTCCGGGTACGGCATCAGCTTTGTGCACTTCAACCGGCTGGGCGGAGAGAACTTGCTCGGTTACAACGGCCCGTTCATCGTCAACCTGACGATCAACCAGGTGCCCACACAACCGCTGTGCACCGGCGACAACTACCGGAACTGTTTCCGGCTTACGCAACAGGGTTATCCGTCAGGTCTGGTGGATCCCTCCAACTTCTCGACGGCCACCACGCGGACCAACTACACTCCGGCCGACTACCGGACCAGCTACGTGCAAGCCTGGCACCTGACGGTGCAGCAGGAACTGGCCAAGAACCTGGTTCTGGATCTGGCTTACGTCGGAAACCGCGGCAATGGACTGATGATCCTGGGCGACTTCAACCAGGCACGCCCGAACAATCCGGGCGAGAACACGGCACTGGCCTCGCGCCGGCCCATCACCGGCTATGACTTTATCCAGATCTCTTACGGCGGCGGTTTCTCCACGTACCATGCCTTGCAGTGGAAAATGGAGAAGAAGTACGGCGGAGGCCTCTACCTGCTGAACAGCTTCACCTGGTCCAAAGCGATTGACAACGCTGCCGGCCACCTGGAAGCGTTCAACGGAGACAATTCCCGAGTGAACTTCCGCGACGTAAGGAGTGACAAGGGCCTGGGCAGCTACAACCAGCCGGTCAACAACACCACCACGGTGGTCTGGGAAGTGCCCTTCGGCCAAGGCCGCCGGTGGGGCAAGAGCGTCCACCCCGCGGTGAACGCGATCCTGGGAGGATGGCGGCTCACGGGGATCAACACCATGACCTCCGGCCAACCGGTCAACATCAGCTACGCGGTACCGTCGGCCTTCTCGGTGTCCAGCGCTCCGACCTACCGTCCGAACTACGTGGGCGGCAGCCTCTACAGTTCAGACCGTGCCCCGGCGGCCTACTTCAACCGGGCCGCGGTCGTGGCGCCCAGCACGGCCACGCCGAATGATCCTTCCCGGCCCTTCGGCAACCTGGGTCGCAACGTCGCCCGCACCAACCCGATTTACAACTTGGATCTCGGCCTGCACAAGGACTTCAACCTCCCTTGGGAAGGCAAGCGCATCGAGTTCCGTTCGGAGTTTTTCAACCTGTTTAACAAGACCAACCTGGGCTCGCCGGTCGGTAATGTGCTGGCTAACAACTTCGGGACGATCACGTCGCTGTCGTCGCCGGCGCGGCAGATCCAGTTTGCGCTGAAGTTTGCGTTCTGATCAGGCCGCGGCAATCGTCAGGACGCGCTGAAGCGGCGTGAATCCGGTGATGTATACACAGAGCCCCCCAGCCCGCAGGGGGGCTCCGTGCGCCTTGTAGGACGATCCCGATAAGTCGATCTGCTCGTGTTGGGCCAAGCCGGGTCCGAAAGTGATGGTGTCCTGCCCGACGCGGTACGCGCCCATTCCGTCCTTCAGGACCCAAACTCCTTCGCGGCGATGCTCCAGGGCGCCTTCGAGTTTCCCGCCCGGTCGAAAACTGAGTTCGATGGCTACCGGGACGGC
>CAYPHP010000482.1:0-3609 GCA_964410045.1 uncultured Acidobacteriota bacterium
GCCAAGGTCACTCCGGAAATCGCCGAGGAGATCCTGCTGCCGTACTCGCAGCGAGCCCAGCACCTGGCGTCGTCGCTGGCCAGCCAGGCCGCGGTCTCGCTGGAGAACAACCGGCTGATCGCCGACATCCAAAACCTGTTCGAGAGCTTCGTCAAGGCCTCGGTCACGGCCATTGAGGCCCGCGACCCCACCACGTCGGGCCATTCGTTCCGCGTCGAGAAGCTGACGTCGGCGCTGGCCGAAGCCGTGGACCGCGTCGACGATGGGGCTTACGCCGGAACCAAGTTCACCCGCGAACAGCTCCAGGAGATCCGCTACGCGTCCGTGCTGCACGATTTCGGCAAGGTCGGCGTGCGCGAGCACGTGCTGGTGAAGGCCAACAAGCTTTACCCGCAGCAACTCGACGTGGTCAAGCTGCGCTTCGACTACGTGCGCAAGGCGCTCCAGGAAGAGCACGGCCGCAAGCGCCTGCTGTACCTGCTGGAGAAGGGCCGTGACGAGTATCTGGCACGTCAAACGGATTTCGACTCCGAGTTGGAGGCACGCCTTAAGGAGATCGACGGCTTCCTGGCCTTCGCCCTGGAATGCAACCGCCCGACCGTTCTGCCTGAGGGCAATTTCGCTCGCATCGCGGACATGTCCGCGGTGAAGTACGCGGCCTGGGACGGCAGCGAACAGCCGCTGCTGACCTCCGAGGAAGTGCGCCTGTTATCGATCCCCAAGGGCAGCCTCGACGACACGGAGCGCCGCGAGATCGAGAGCCACGTGGTGCACACCTTCAACTTCCTGGCCCAGATTCCCTGGACCAAGGAACTGCGGGAGATCCCTATGATCGCCCGCGCCCACCACGAGAAACTCAACGGCAGCGGCTATCCCTTCCGCCTGTCCGCCGGGGAGATCCCGGTGCAGTCGCGGATGATGACCATCTCCGACATCTACGACGCGCTCTCGGCGTCCGACCGCCCCTACAAGCGCGCCCTGCCGCCGGAGAAAGCTCTGGACATTATCAAGTCTGAAGTGAAGCAAAGTTTGCTGGACGAAGAACTCTTCCGTATTTTCCTGGCCCGGGAGATTTGGAAGCTGACGCTACCGAAGTAGACCGAGACAAAGGAGGTGCCTCGTGCTCTCCACCCGCCTGATCCGAATGATAGAAACCCACGCCGATGAGCTGGCCACCGGTTTGGTGGCTCACCTCAAGACGCATCCGCGTACTCCGTCCCTGCACCAATTCTCCGAGGCGCAACTGCGCGATCCGGCCTTCGCCGTCTATCGCCACCTGGGAGATTGGCTCTCCGGACAGCAGGAAGAACAGATCCGCGTGACCTACGAACGCTTTGGCGAGCAGCGCGCGCGCGAAGGTCTGCCGCTTTCGGAGGTCATCTACGCCCTGACGGTGACCAAGAACCATCTGCTGGAGTTCGCGAAGTCCGCGATGGAAGGCGGCACCACGCTGGACGCCTTGGGTCTGCGCGACCTGATCTTGCAAGTGGTGCGTTTCTTCGACCACGCCGCCTACGCGGCCGCGCTGGGTTACGAGAACGCCGTCAAGCGGCATGCCGCTTGACGGCAGGCTAGAGGCCTTAGGCTGTAGGCTGTAGGTCTGCCTGCGTAACGAGCGGATCAGGCCGCCGAGTACTTTGGACGTTTCTTCGCATACCGGCGAAATGTTGTCTCCGGCGAGATAGCCCAGCCGGCGTGCTAACGAAGCCTGGTATTCGAGTTCCCGCGCAGAACCAAACGCGATATCCAAGAAGTGCACGTAGTCGGCCTGCGAATTTCTGGCGCAGCCTTCGACGATGTTCGACGCAACGGACACCGCGGCACGGCGCATTTGAGCCGTCAGCCCAAACAGTTCTTCCTTCGGGAAGCTTCGAGTGGCCTTGTACACTGTCAGCGCGAGATCGTCTGCCAGGTGAAACGCGCGTAGCTTAGTATGATTGCGCATTGTCTCTCCGGCCTACAGTCTACAGCCTAAGGTCTACAGCCTAGTCTATCTGCTTGTCCACCGGGTGCTTGTGCGGGCGGGCGCCGAGTTGGCGGGCCAGTTCGCCGAGGGAGGGACCTGGATTCGGACGCAGCCAGGAGGGGACGTACACCACGCGATCTTCTTGTTGCGGGGGCGCTTGCACGATGATCACCATCGGACCACCATTGGCGCTTTGCGGCTGGGGCGCGAACACTTGAGTGATGGTGGGGAAGTAGGGGCCGAAGAACTGCGGTCCAGGATTGTAGTAGCCGTACGAACTGTAGAAGTCTGGACGGTAGTGAACGCCGCCGTAGGAGAGATGGCCGCCTTGAGCGCCGATGCTCCGGCTGCCGCTGCCCGGTCCGATGCGACCCGCGCCGATTCCGCGATGCTGCGCGCCGAGCAGGGTCGAGAACAGCGCGACTGCGATCAGCGTTCTGGTCATCTCCCGGCCTCCCTCCAGCGTCCCGGCACGGCCAGACCGCACCCAGGACAGCTTCCATCCTTTCCTACATCATACTTCCGAATCAGGTAGCCATGACGTTCGATCAGCAACCGCTGGCAGGACGGGCAGCGGGTATTCTCCAGGTCGCCGACGCGCCCCGGAAGGTTGCCGGCATAGACGAAGCGCAGACCGGCGCGGCGCCCGATTTCCGCGGCGTGCATCAGGTCGCGCACCTGGGTGTTGCGCGGATCGGTCATCCTGTAATCCTGATGGAATGCGGTCACGTGCCAGGGAATGTCCGGCGAAACCGAGGCGACAAACTCCGTCAGCAGCGCCAACTCCTCTTCGGAATCGTTGAAGCCGGGGACGAGCAGCGTGACGATTTCCAGCCAGAAGCCCATAGCGTAGATGCGGCGGATGCTGTCGAGAATCGGAGCCAGCCGTCCACCGAGTTTGCGGTACTGCGGATCGTCGAAGGACTTCAGATCCACCTTGTAGAGGTCCACCCAAGGGCGCAGGTAGTCGAGCACCTGCGGCGTGGCATTGCCGTTCGAGACGTAGCCGGTCATCAGCCCGGCGCGGCGTGCTTCTTTGAAGACCTCCACGGCCCACTCGCTGGTGATCAGCGGCTCGTTGTAGGTGCTGACCACGATCTCTGCGCCTGACTCGATCGCCTGCCGCACCATCACCTGCGGCGTTACCGCGCGCGTTCCCGAGACCGCCTCGGGATCGCGCAGCGCCTGCGACGTCACCCAATTCTGGCAGTAAGCGCAGTGCAGATCGCATCCCAGCATGCCGAAACTGAAGGCGCGAGCGCCGGGCCGCGCATGGAAGAAGGGCTTCTTCTCCACTGGATCGCATTGCAGGCCGGCGGCGTAACCCCACGGGACGTAGAGCTTGCCGCCGCGGTTGAAGCGCACCTTGCAGACGCCGGGCAACCCGTCGCCGATCGGGCAGCAATGTCCGCAGGCGTAGCAGCGAACCCGGAGCCCGTCCAGGCGCTCGTAGAGTTCCCCTTCCCGGGTCTTTTCCGATAGGATGGAAGCCAGGGTGGCCACAGTCGGCTTGCCCCCTGGGCTCATTATATCGAAGAGGAGTTTTCATGTCTGATCTCGCCAGCAAGACATGTGTCCCCTGCCGCGGCGGCGTGCCTGCGCTCACCGGCGCAAGCCTGGAGGCGCTGCACCGCCAACTGCCC
>CAYPHP010000482.1:3619-4100 GCA_964410045.1 uncultured Acidobacteriota bacterium
TTCACCCCGAGGCTCCGACACGTCCTTGGCGCCGCAGAGCGCGCATCGCGACTTGACCACCACCTTGCGAGACATGCCCTCAATCTAGCAATTTGCGGCGACGAAAGTCCAAGCCTGGAGGCGCTGCACAGCCAACTGCCCGACTGGACCGTGGTTAACGAGCATCACCTGGAACGGACCTTCACCTTTCCCGATTTCCTTCAGGCTCTCGCCTTCACCAACAAGGTCGGAGCCCTGGCCGAGGAACAGGGCCACCACCCCGACATCGCGCTGGCCTGGGGCAAGGTCGGCATCACCATCTGGACGCACAAGATCGACGGTCTGACGGAGAGCGACTTCGTCCTGGCCGCCAAGATCGACCGGCTGCCGCGGTAGCCCCCTCCCCCTTGGCCCCTGGATTGCACTGACCCTTCCGGGAGGTCACCATGGAGTCCGCCATGATGTTGCCGGTCCTGTTCGCGTGGATCGCGGTTACCGTCGT
>CAYPHP010000483.1:0-4056 GCA_964410045.1 uncultured Acidobacteriota bacterium
AAACGGTCTACGGCGCCGGCGAGATTGAGCGTTTGCAGGCCGACAACGTAGCCGCCGCCCAGCGCGCCGAAGCCGCTGCCGCGGAGCGGGTCGCCGCCGAGCTATCGGCCGCCACGCTGCAGGAAGAGATGGAGGCGGGCCGCACACGAATGGCCTCCTTGGAAGACGAGATCAAGACCGCACGCGCCGGGCTCGAGCAGTTCCGTGAGCAAAAGTCGGCCCTGGAAATTCAGCAGGCCCGCCTGGAGTCCGACCGCAATCACCTGGAAGAAACGTGCCGCACCGAAATGGGACAGGCGCTGGCCGAATTGGCCGATGGGGCCGGCGAGTTCACGGCTCTCGGCGGTGAGGCTCTGGCGGCCGCGGAAGAGCAGGCCCGGTTGTTGCGAGAGCGTATCGAAGGCTTGGGACCGGTCAATATGATGGCGCTCGAGGAGTATCAGGAGGCTTCGCAGCGCCTGGAGTTTCTCCTGGCCCAGCACACCGACCTGATGGATTCCATCCGCGACACGCAACAGGCCATCCAGGAGATTGACACCGTCTCCCGCCAGCAGTTCCAGGAAGCTTTTGAAGCGATCAATACGAACTTCACGGAGACGTTCCGGACGCTGTTCGGCGGCGGTTACGGCTCCATGCGCTTAAGCGAGGCGGAGAGCGACGCGGATGCCGGCATCGACTTGGTGGTGCAGCCGCCTGGCAAACGCCTGCAGAACGTCCTCCTGCTCTCGGGCGGCGAGAAGGCGCTCACCGCGCTGGCCTTGCTACTGGCTGTCTTCCGCTATCAGCCCAGTCCGTTCTGCATCCTCGACGAGGTGGACGCCCCCCTCGACGAATCGAACATCGGGCGTTTCACCGAGATGGTGGGGGCCATGAGTTTGAAGACCCAGTTCATCGTGATCACTCACAGCCGCAAGACCATGGAAGCGGCTCCGGTGCTTTACGGAGTGACGATGGACGAGCCCGGAGTCTCCCGAGTAGTCTCGGTGCGCATCAACGAGCCTATGCTGGCTCGGAGCGCGTGAAATCCTTCTCGACATAGCGGCCGCCGGATCCGTCTCCGCGACGCGCCCTTGGGGCGGGAGAACTGTCCAGCACTTGGATGGTTCCCCCGCCCCGAGCGGTTTCTGGTCGAAAGTCCTTGACAGAGTGAGTGCACAGTGGAGCTGCGCCGCGACCGCACGCAACGAAGGCGGAGTTTTGCGGCCGGCCCGCTTCTGCTTCGCGGCCCCTTTCTTTCCGAAACGGATTTCCGGACTCGTGTTTCTACCTCCGCCGGAATTTCCATGAAAACGCTTGGTTGCTCGGAAGGCCCATAAAATGGGGCCAAGAATGCATGCGCAACAGGCTTGACAATCTCTTCACAGTCGCTAGAATCCTCTCCGCTTCCAATGAGGGAGTGACTCTGGAGTGACTTTGACCGCCGAACACATTGTTCTCTTGACAGATCTAGAAGGATGCGCTCCATGCGCGCGCGGCAAGGTGCGCGATCTGTACGCGGCGGGCGAAGACGCACTGCTGTTCGTAGCCAGCGACCGCATTTCGGCCTTCGACTGCATCCTGGCGAGTGGCATCCCTCGCAAGGGCGAGGTGCTCACTCAACTCTCCCTGTTCTGGTTTGACCGTCTGAGCGAGGTGATCGCCAACCATGTGATCACTTCCGACGTGAGCGCCTACCCCTCGGAGTTCCGCCGCTTCCGCAATCAACTCGAAGGACGCTCCATGCTGGTGCACCGCGCCCGCATGGTTCCGGTGGAGTGCGTCGTGCGCGGTTATCTCTCCGGCTCCGGGTGGAAGGACTATCAGGCGACGGGCGAGGTCTGCGGAATCCGTCTGCCCGCGGGACTCCGCGAGTCCGACCGGCTGCCGGAGCCGATCTTCACGCCGGCCACCAAGGCGGAGAGCGGACACGACATCAACATCTCCCTGGAAGAGATGGCCTCGCGCGTGGGGCGCGACCTGGCGGTTCTAATGCGCGACGTTAGCCTGGAGATCTACCGGCGCGCCGCGGCTTACGCCGAGTCGCGCGGCATCCTGCTGGCCGACAGCAAGTTTGAACTGGGCTTCGTGGACGATCGCCTGGTCCTTGCGGACGAGGCGCTCACGCCGGACTCCAGCCGTTTCTGGCCGGCGGAAGCTTATCGGCCCGGCGGCCCGCAGCCGTCGTTTGACAAGCAGTTCGTGCGCGACTACCTGGAGCAGATCCGGTGGAACAAGCAACCGCCCGCTCCGGCCTTGCCGCCGGAGGTAATCGCGCGCACGTCGGAGAAGTACCAGGAAGCTTACCGGCTGTTGACGGGCCGGAAGCTGCAGTAATCGAGTGGAAGCAGGTTGGACCAAGCTGGATTGGCTGCTGACCGCCATCGTACTGATTTCGGTGGTGCTCAGCATGATCAAGGGTTTTACGCGCGAGTTGATTTCCCTGGGGGCGACCCTGTGGGGAGTCTTGATGGCCATCTGGTTTTACGACCAAGTGGCGCCATGGTTCGCGCCGTACGTGAAGACCGTTGAGATCGCCAAGTTCGTTGCTTTCCTGGCGATCCTGGTGGTCGTCTTAGTGGTAGGCGCAATCGTTTCGTCGCTGGCTGGTCGCCTGGTGAAGAAGGCTGGCCTGCGATGGTTTGACCGGCTGCTGGGCGCGTGCTTCGGTCTGGTGCGCGGCGTGCTGGTGGCTTGGGCAGTCACCCTGGCCGCGGTGGTTTTTCCACCGGGACCGGGCGTAGTGGAGCGCTCCTTGCTGGCTCCGTATATGGCTTACGGGGCTCGCTTGCTGGTTTCCGTAGCGCCCGCGGAGTTACAACGTGGCTTCCAAACCGGTTGGGAGGAAGCCCGAAAGATCTGGAGCAAGCGGGCTCCGGTGAGTCCGCGATGAAAAGGTTTCTTATGGCTGGAGGAGTTCCCGTGAAAGATCAGCTCGACGTCCTGATTCATCAACTCGTAGAGAAAGGCGTTCGCTACGACGTCGCCTCAGCAGATTTTGAGAAAAAGTACATTGTGCGTGTGCTCGAACGCGCCAAGGGCAATCAGTCCCGTGCCGCCCGCATCCTGGGCATGCATCGCAATACCCTGAGCAGAAAGATCGCCGAATACAGCCTGGAGGCTGTCAACGGGAAAGGTCCCGGTCGGTCCACGGTGGCCATGGCCGCCGGCAGACGGACGGCCTGAAGGAACCTAGCGTTTCTTCTTCGCGGCAGGACGCTTCTTCGCAGGTGCAGGCGGCTCGGGGGTTGTGATTTTTCCGTCCACCAGCGCCAGGCTGAAAGGCACTTCCTTGAAGGAGTTCACCCGTCCTTCAAACTGGATCTTCTTTCCCGCCGCCAGCGGACGCCCCGGCTTGACCAGCGTCAACACCAAGTCGTAGAAGCCTTTCTGCTCCGCGGTCTCGGGCAACAGGGCCAGGCGAACGGTGCGGGGAGCACCCGCGGGCAGCGCGGAAACCACTTGCCCTTCCAAAGCCAAGGTCATGCCGTTTAGCTTGCCCCACAACTCTTTGCCGGACGCGCCGCCTCCTGCGAGGACCTCCTTCATCTGACTGAAGGTCATCGACTCGGGAGACGTCGGCTTCGGCGGCGGCGGAGGGGCTGGCTTGGCCGCCTCGATCTCGCTTCGCGACATCACCTTGAATCCCGCCGGTGCAAAGGGCGAGGCTTTGGCGTCCTGCTTGAGTTTGTCCAGCCCTTCGTCGGATCCGTGGTACTGCGTGTAAACCTTCTTCAGGTAGTCGTCCACCTGCTGCTTGCCCGCCGGCGGCAGGGCATTCGAACCCTCCACCGCGATGGCCCGGGCAAACGCCCAGAAGCACTCACTCGCTTTCGGCGGACGTTCGCTGATGTAGGCCACCCCCAGGTTGTAGAAGACCGGTGCAGTGTCCGGATTCAACTCGCCGGATGAGCGCAGCGCCGTTTGGGCGGCGGGATAATCCTTGCGGCTGAGAGCCACAATGCCCAAGACCTGCTGGAAGGTCGCCCCGGCCACGTTCTTCGATTTCTGGAAGTCTGCGTCGCTGACGTTCTCCGGCTTGGGCAACACGCCGACTTGCTCGATACCCCGTTTGGCCAG
>CAYPHP010000484.1:0-4056 GCA_964410045.1 uncultured Acidobacteriota bacterium
CTCGCGCACCCAACTCACCAGGTTGTAGACGCCATCGGGAACGGCCGCGCCGCAGGTGTCGCAGAGACAGACGCGGCTGGCGCCTGACTCGATGGCCGTAGTCAGCAGCACGCGGAGATCGTCGGGCGACGATCGCACCGTGTCCTCGGTGACGTACATCACCTTGAGCCCTTCCCGGGCGGCAAAGGTCACCGCTTCGCGCGTATGACGCACGATGTGACTCAGGTCCCACTCTTCGGCGTACTGGCGAATCGGGCTGCTGCCGATGAAAACGCAGGCTTCGATGGGCACGCCGGAGCGCTGCACTGCTTCTGCGATCGGCTGGATGTCCACCTTCAGCGTACGCGCGGCGCAGTTGGGCCGGATGCGCAGGCGCTGGTCGCCGATCTCGCGGCACAGGCGCAGCACCGCCTCCATCTGGCGCTGACCCGCGCCGGGCAAGCCGATGTCCGCGGTCTCGATGCCCAGACTCTCCATCAGGTGGAGAATTTCCACCTTGGGCTCCACCGGCGGATCGATCACCGAAGGACTCTGCAGGCCGTCGCGCAGAGTTTCGTCGTCGAGCATGACGTGCTCGGGGAAGCGCGAACGGCGCGCGCCGCCCTGCGCCCAGTCGTAGATCAGGTGATTGTCTTCCGCTGGCATCTAGGCAACTCGCCTCAGCTTGGCGAACTCCCGCGCCTTTTCCAAAAGGCGCAGCGCGCCATCCTCGTCGCCCTCCGAGCGCCGGATCACCGCGAGATGGAACAGGCTGCTGACCTCGCCGACGCCTTCGTCCTGGCTGCGCTGGAATTCGCGCGCCGCCGCCGCGTAGTCGCCGAGCCGCTCGTGGATCACCCCGATATGATAATGCGACATCAGGTATTCCGGCGTCAGCGTGGCGGCCAACTCGAAGTGCTCCAGTGCCTCGGTCAGTTGTCCCACGTGAAACAGGCAGATCGCCAGCCGGTAGTGCGCCGCGTTGTAAGTGGGATCGATCTCCAGGCAGTGGCGGAAGGCGCGGATGGCTTCCGGCATATTGCCGCGATGGTACCAGGCCACGCCCAGATCGTAATGGCACAAGACAAACTGCGGCGCTCCCGCAACGGCTTTCCGGTAGCGCTCGATGGCCAGGTCCAGCGTGCCTTGATGGAAATAGAGATTGCCGAGCAGATGATTTCCAAGGACGTGGTCCGGCTCCGACTCGAGCAACCGCTCCAAATCCATGCGCGCTTCGCGGCTACGGCCTTCTTTCTCATGAGCCAGGGCCATGAGCAGGCGGTGGTCTACGAACGCGTCGCGCAGGAACACCCCGCACTCGGCACAGAACTTGTCTGCGGGCGCAGCCACCCGTCCGCAGCGGGAACAACGTAAGGTATCCATATGAATTCTTCCTCCTGGGGAGGTGTGTTTATTCTACGTCCACTGGGGCCGTGGGGTCCCAGGAACATTCCAGGCACCAGCGATCGGCCGGGGCGAATCCCTGGCTTTTGAAGAAGGCCAGTAACTCGAAATCGCTCCAGGCAACTTCGGTGCGCACGGTGGAGATCTGCAAGGCTCCGAGGTTCAAGCGAAGCTGACGCATCAGCGCCTTGCCCACATGACGATGCCGGAACTTCGGATCGACGCCGATGGCTTCGAGAGACGCGGACGGTTCCAGCACGCCGAACTCGCCGTAATAGAGCGACCCGACCAGGAAGCCCACGACGCGATGATCCAACTCGGCGACCAGAGAGATCTGCATGGTGGCCGGCTGCAAGGCGCGCTGCAATAGCAGCTCGAAGTAACGGGGACGCTTACGACCGGAGGCGGCGGCGTCGATGGCCACCACCGCCTCCAGGTCGGTCTGGCGCATGGCACGCACCAGGACCTCGTCGGTATCCAGCACTCCCGGATGTGATGTCGTCATGGCTTTTCTCCTCAGGCCGAGCGCGCAGCCAGCACGCGGTGGCGATGCGCACCCCACAACGCCGAGCCGAGCGCTCCGGCGTAGATGGAATGCGGGTGTACGCGAACTTCCAGGGTCAGTCCGTCTTCGCGCAGCTTCTCGCGCAACGCTTCGGCCAGGCCGGTGTCGGCGGCCAGTCCACCGGTCAGGGCGACGTGGCCGGTCACGCCGATGGAGCGCAGCAGCTTGGCGTAACGTCCGGCCATCGAAAGGTGAATGCCTTTCAGAATGTCCGCCGGCGTGATCCCGCGGCTGACCATGTTGATCACGTCGGTTTCGGCAAGCACCGCGCAAATACTGGAGACCAGCTCGGGCTTGGAGGCTTGGCAGGAAAGCGCACCCACGTCTTCCAAGGCCACACCCAGGTAGCGAGCCACGTTTTCCAAGAACTGTCCGGATCCGGAGGCGCACTGGCTGGTCATGCGATAGCCGAGGACCTTGCTGCGCTCGTCGACGCGCATGGCCCTGGCGTGCAGCGCGCCGACGTCGAGTACGCCGCGGACTTCCGGCATCAGGAAGACCGCGCCGCGAGCATGCGTGGTCATACCGTAGAAGTGACCGCGGCGGAAATCGACCAGTTCGCCCTCGCCGGTCGAAGCAGCGTAGGCCACGTCGTCACGCGCGACGCGGGCCTCTTCCAAGGCCACGTCGTAGGCCTCCTGGATCACCTTGCGCAGCTCGCGGCGGCGTATCCGCTCGGAGTGGAGCGCCAGTATCTGTTCGTCGCCCAGCACAGCGACCTTGACGGAACTCGAGCCAACGTCGATGCCGGCGGTGATCATTGGGCTGACCTCTGCGCGAAGAGCGCCGCGCCCAGCGCGCCGGTGTAAATCGAGTCGGGGGAAATGTTCAGCGAGTCCACCTTGTAATTCTCCTGAATCAGCTCGCGCAACGCCGCAACCGCCGCGGGATTGCGCGCCACGCCGCCGGTGAACGTGAATTCCTGAGCGACGCCGCCGGACCGCGCCAGTAGCGACATAGCTCGCAGGATGATGGCGCGATGCAATCCCGCCAGGATGTCTTCGCGGCGCTGGCCCAGGCTGAGCCGGTCGCGCAACTCGGCGCCGGCAAACACCGTGCACGTGGAGTTGATCTTCACTCGGCAACTGCTCTGCTGCGCCAGCGGACCCAACTCGTGCAGACCCAGGTTCATCTCGTCGGCGATGTAACCGAGGTAGCGTCCGCAGCCTGCGGCACAGCGATCGTTCATCTGGAAGCTGGTGACGATGCCGTTCGCATCCACCTGGATGGCTTTTGTGTCCTGGCCGCCGATGTCGAGCACGGTGCGCGTGGCCGGGAACATGGCGTGCGCGCCCAGTCCATGGCAAAGAATCTCGCTGCGGATCTGTTCCTTGGGGAAGGGAAGACGCTGGCGTCCGTAGCCGGTGCCGACCGCAGCCGCCTCTTCGAGCGGCGTGGAGCGTGCCTCCTCCACTGCCGCGCGCAACTCCGGCGGATGGTCGTTGAGAAGATCGAGGGCCGGCAGGATGTGTCTTTCAAACGCTCCATCCTGGCCGGAGTTCTCTACAATCAGGATGGCGGCGTCGAACAGCGAGCACAGAGTCTCGAAGGTGACGCCCTTGGGGTCGGCACGCTGTTCGGCCGCTTGCATGTAGTCGGCGGCGGCCAGGTCGCGGAAGAAATCGCTCTTGAGCTGGCTCAAACCGCCAAAATGCGCGGCAGCCTTCTCGCGCATTGTCTTGACGATGTCGTCGATGCAGGCCGCGGCAGGCCGCTCTCCGGCCGCTTTCAGTAACGCCTGCCGCAGTCGATCAAGCTGTTCGAGGTGCTGCAAGTAACGGAACTTCCGCGCCAGCCGGGGCAGAACTTCCGGACTCGGACGGATCAGATTGAATCGCGCGCGCACGTACGCTTCATCGCGGGCGATGCGGCAAGCCACGTCGTAATTGCTGCGGCTGTTGGTGATCCCGCGCCCCAACACCTCGCCGGAGCCGGTGAGGATCACCGCCTTGGTGGTGGTGGAACCGAGATCGATACCGACGTAGACCTTCATGCCCGCTTCTGTTCCACCATCTGCAAATAGCTTTCAATCCTGTTCTTGATGTTGGCGGCCGAGAAGTAGCGGGGGTCGACGAGGTCGCTCTCGATGAAACCGCCCGCTACCCAGG
>CAYPHP010000485.1:0-4053 GCA_964410045.1 uncultured Acidobacteriota bacterium
GTCTTCGGTGCGTTCACGGTGATCACGGTGGGCTACGTCAATGCCAAACGCTGGATTCGCCCGCAGCATCAGGGACGGCTATATCATTGGATGACGACTGCCGAGAATTACGCGCCCCTACTGCTGTTTCTGGTCTGCCTGGGCCTCTATGTTTGCAGCTTCCCGTTCGGACAGAACTTCAAGCACTACATGACGGCTTCGGGCGAGATCCATGATCTGGAGCCGTTTTTCTACAACGTGTTTCCGGTGCCCTTTGCCGTGCCATTTCACAATCAGTTGCTGCTGGGCAACCCGTTCCGTCCGCTGGCGTGGTACGCGCTGGGCGCGGTGGCCCTGGCGGTGATTTGTTCTGCGATTACGAGCCGCGACCGTAAGGGAGTGGTGTCTTCGTGAGGCCTCGTTGCCGCAAGTGATCGAGCAACGCCTGTGCACTGGCGCGTTCATGCGGAGTGCGTGACGCGGCCAGCAAGCGCTCCGCCAAATCGAGCGCTTCGTCCATGCGGCCCAGCGCCAGCAGGATTGTGCCCAGTCCCAGGCGATGGTCGGAGGCATCCGGCTCCAACTCCACGGCACGGCGCGCAAAATCCAAGGCTTTTTGGCGATCCTGGATCCAGGCTCCGGCCAGCGCCGCGTACCCCGGCGCGAATCCGGAATTGAGTTGTACAACCCGCTCCAAGGTTTCCCGAACCGCGGCCAGTGCGGACTGATCCCGCGCCGACGGCAGCGCCAGCAGCGCGTGCCAATAATGCGCCAGGTAGCTCTGTGATCCGTGAGCCACGGCGCGCGCAAAACACGGTGCGGCCTCCGCCCGGCGATCCTGCTTCAGGAACAGGAATCCCATCGCTTCGTGGGCCTGCGCCAGATTCGGTTCCAGGCTTAGCGCTTCCTCCAGGAGGGCCCGGGCGCCGGTCCAGCGGTTGCTGTGCAAAAGGAATTCCGCACGCGCGGCGAGCGCTTCCGCCGGGGTCAGGTCGCGGACCTGGAAATTCTTTTCCGCCGTTCCTGCGGGCAAGCTCCAGGAAGGCCACCTCTTCTGTCCGTAGATCTCCAGCCGTCTCTCGAGAGACGGCAGATCGGGGAAAGCCTGGCGCATTGCGTCGGGCGCAGGTACGCCGTCGCGGAGCATTCCAACGATAGTCAGCAATCCAGGATCGGGGCGTGAGCCCTCGAACAGCAGCATGTGCGTAAGGGCGCGCGACTGAGCGTAGAACAAGGACGCCCGGCTGGACTCGTTGTAGTGCGGGGAGTTGCGGTCGGCCGCGAACAGATCCGCCAGCGGCATCCAGCGCGCCGGCTTCGGAGATCCGCCGGTCTGGCCCACCACTTCCGCCAGACCTTCATTCAGCCACAAGGGCAGGGAAGGCAGGTTCAATTGCACCAGGAGATGGACGTACTCGTGATAGACCGTGCCCAGCGCGGCATCGCCGGGCACATCCAGGCGCACGGCCATGAAATGCTTTTCCGCCGCGTTCATGAAAAATCCGGCGGTCTGCGAACGTTCCGGCGCGCCCCAGGAGCCCGGCAACAGTTCCTTGAGGGTGGCTTCGTCCCGAGCCGCCAGGATCAGCAGGGGCTTGCCCGGCTCCACCCGTAGCGGAAGATTTTCCGCCACCAGTCCGCGGATGCGCTCCAGGCGGTCGGCCACTTGGCGCGCCTGCCGCTCGGCCCCGTTGCTGACGATGGCGAAGTTGGCGCTGCGCACTTCGATCCAGCGGCCATTCTGACCGGCAGCCGGAAGCGAAGCCAAACCTACGAGGCCCAGCAGCAAGGTCCGACCCACCATGCCGACATCATAGCAGGAGACCTTGCGAGTTAGCTGTCCTGCCCCCTACGGTCCCACATGATTCGATTGCGCGTTCCACAGGGTTCGGTCAATAATGGCGGGACTCCAATTAGGATCAAGTTCACCAACGACAGGAGGGTGATTCATGAAGAGAGGGCAGTTGCCACTCATGTGGCTCGGCATTCTTTTACTCGCGGGCAGTTCCTTCGCTTGGGGGCAGGCCCAGGCGACCACGGGCGTGATTCGGGGCACGGTTGCGGACCAATCGGGGGCCATGGTTCCCGGGGCCAACGCCGAGGCCAAGAACCTGGATACCAACTTTACGCGCACCCAAGAGACCGATTCCGGCGGACGGTTCGTGTTCCTGCAGATGCAGCCGGGCCGGTACACGGTGACCGTTTCAAAGCAGGGGTTCACCACCGTGGTCCAGGAAAACTTTACCCTGACCGTAGGTGAAGCGGTGAACTTGAGCATCGCCATCAAAGTCTCGGCGGTGGCCGAGCGGGTGGTGGTAACCTCCACGCCGACTGTGGACACCGGCAAGACCGAGGCCAGCAGCACGTTGAACGAGACCACCATTTCCACCACACCGATCCTTGGGCGCAAGTTTGAAGACCTGCTCACGCTGACGCCCGGCGTCAGTGTCGTGCAGGGTCCCGACGGCGACGAAATCAACTTCGCCGGGCAGCGCGGCATCTTCAACAACATCAGCCTGGACGGCGGCGACTACAACAACGGCTTTTTCGGGGAGCAACTTGGCGGGCAACGCGCCGCCATCGATCTAACCCTGGAAGCGGTCAAGGAGTTCCAGGTGGTGGCCACCGGAGCCAGCGCTGAGTTCGGGCGCACCGCCGGCGGCGTGGTCAACATCATCACCAAGTCCGGCACCAATGATGTGCACGGCAGCCTGTTCCACTATCAACGCCTGGAGGCGCTCACCGCGAACACCTCGGACGGCAAGCCGCTCACCGACTTCCACCGTGAGCAGTTCGGCGGCGTCATCGGTGGTCCCATCGTCAAGGACAAGATGTTCATTTTCGGCGCCTACGAGCAGATCATCTCCAACCTGACTCGGGCCAACCTGAGCCAGGCGATCGGAACGCCTTGTTCGGTTGCTGCGCCGACGATTGTCGCCAACGAAGCGCTGATCAACAGCAGCGCGGACTGCCAGCGCCTGGCCCTGCTGAACTTCTACAGGACCACCCTGCAGCAGGAAGAAGGGTTGCCGGTGAAGCACCCCATCCGCAACAACGCCCTGCTGGGCCGTTTCGACTGGAACCTGACGCCGAGGAACAGTCTGGCGCTTTCCTACAACTTCAACTACTCCAAGAACGAGAACCAGACCTTCGACGTGGCCACCTATGGAAATTCGGCGAACGGCACCGAGGGACCCTCGAAGATCAACGTGCTGAATGCCAACCTCTTCACCACGGTATCGGCCACCAAGCTGAACGAGTTCCACTTCACCTATTCCCGGGAGAACCGGCCGCGCGGCGCCACCCGGTCCAATGTTCCTGCCGACACGGCCATGGGCTTCGCGACCACGTTCCGCTTCGGCAATCCCTTCTTTCTGAATCCGACCATCGACGAGATCTTCTGGCGGACCGATCTGCGAGACAAGTTCTCCATCGTAACCGGCGGGCATACCATCAAGTTCGGCGGCGACTGGATTCACAGCGTCAACTCCCAGGTCTTCCGTGGTTTCTTTACCGGCCGCTACATCTTCGACAGCGTTGCGGGTTTCTTGCGCTACGCCTCGCCGGCGTCTCTCGGAGTTGGGTTCGGACCACGCACGGTGGGCTGCTCGAATGGCAGGTATACCACTGTGGGCACGCCTTGTGCGGCGGGATCCACGACCACCGGTGGACCGCTCCTGCTCTATTTACAGGGCGCTGCGCCCAACGGCCTGGCTACCGACGCGACCGGAGCTTCCGACATTGCCAATGAGGACTTGGCCCTTTTCATTCAGGACAAGTGGCAGGTGACCCCGAGCTTTACTCTGACCTACGGCTTGCGGTGGGAAGCGCAAGTCTTTCCCGATCCAACCGTGGAGCCGTCCAGGACGGCCTATGGAAAATTCATCGGCAATCGCGCCTTCCCTTCCGACGGCACCCTGCCCAGCCAGTGGAAGGAATTCCAGCCCAGAGTGGGATTCGCCTGGGACGTAATGAACAACCGCAAGTCGGTGCTTCGCGCCAACTGGGGCATCTACAATGCCCGCCAGAACATGCTGACCCAGGTGGGCTCCATCACAACCAACGGCGTTCAGC
>CAYPHP010000486.1:0-4044 GCA_964410045.1 uncultured Acidobacteriota bacterium
ATGAGCTGGCGCGCTGCTCAAGGCCTCGTCCAGCGTATGAAAGTCCAAGGCTCCGGTGGGATAGACAAATCCGCAAACCAGGCCCTCGATGTTCAGATCGGCCATCGCCGCAACTTGGGCTTGCTCCTGTCCGTTGGGCAGGAAGCTGTCTTCGGCGCGGATCATCACCCGCACAGGAATACGGACCGCCTTGACGATGGACGCCACGAGTTCGCGCGCTGGCGTCAGTCCCGAAAGATCCAGGCGCGTGCAGATCTCCAGGCGATCCGCGCCACCGGCCTCGGCCGCAATCGCGTCGTCGAGCGAGCAGGCGATGACTTCAAGCAGGTAGGCCGGCATTCTACGGCGTGCGCTTGCCGGGCATGTCACGGCCGCCTTGATGCAGCACCAGACCGATGATGGCGCCCTGCTCGTCTTTGGTGAACGTCACGCCAGCCTCGACGAGCTTCAGGAAGAACTCCGTCTCCGACTCCGGATAGAGGCGGACCTCGCGCTGTCCGGGAACCTGCGAGAGTAGGCGGTCGCCGTCCCGCCGCACCGTGAACTTCGTGAAGCCAAGATCGTAGACGCCGGCGTAGCGGTCCAGGGTCTGCGGCGGCAGAACCACGGATTTCCGCAGCTTCAACGGATCGTAGGACTCACCGGCTTGAAGGCGCTCGAGTCGGGCCCCAATCTCGTTCATCAATGATCCGCTGGTATTGATCAGCACTACGACGCCGGTCTTGCGCTCCGGAGAAAAGGAGATGTAGCTGGTGTATCCGGCGGTGCCGCCGTTATGCCAATAGATCCCGTTGGCCTTGACGTGCCAACCGAGCGCGATGTTCCCAGGCGCGGGACCGAGTGGAGCACGGATGGTGTGCGCATCCTTGAACGCCGCGGCGAGAGCCGGCGGCGGATCGAGGTTGGCCGCGACAAACTTGAGCATGTCGGCGGCGGTCGAGCGCAGCGCCCCGGCGCCGGCCAGCGCGGTCAGATCCCAGTTCGCTACCGGATTGCCATCACCATCGTGCCCCTGCGCCAGGCGGGCTTTGTGATCCGCGGAAAGCTGCACCTGCGTGTCAACCAGGCCCAACGGCTTCGCGATTGTTTCCACGACAAGATCCCCGTACGGCTTCCCTGCTTTCGACTCCAGGGCGTGACCGAGCAGGCCCATCCCGATGTTGCTGTAGAGGTATTTGGAATCCGGCTTCTTCACCAGGGTTTGTTGCGCCACAAACTCGTAGAGCTTGGCGGGTGAATAGTCGGCGTAGGGATTCGCCGGGTCGGCGGGACGGAAATTGGAGGGCATCCGCGGCAGACCGGAGGTTTGCGTGGCCAGGTCCAGCAGCGTGATCTCCTTGGCTCCCTCTGGCGGCGCCGGAATACCGGCGCCGGCCGGCAGATACTTTCGCACCGGATCCTCAAGCGCCACCTGCTTCTTCTCCACCATCACCGCTAGAGTTGACGCGGTGAAGACCTTGGTCACCGAGCCGATCTCGAAGACGGTTCGCGCATCCGGCGTCTTGCCGCCGGCGGCCGTCTTGCCGAACGCGAAAAGCTGCGTGCGGCCGTCTTCCAGAATCCCAACCACCAACCCGACGGCATAGCCGTTGTCAATCACCGGCTGCACCAGAGTCTCGACGGCGACTTTACGGTCGGCGGCCGAGGCGATCCCGCAGATCGCCAGCAGAAGTGCGAAGATGATGCGCTTCATGGATTCGCCTCACCCTTTCCGAACATGTAGCCGATCCGCCACTTGTAGACCAGCCGGTTGCCGGCTCCAGTCACGCCGACGCCGATGCCCCAGTTCCACACCACGTTCTCGCGAATGTTCCAGTCGAATCCGGGAAAGATCTGGTGCACTTGTTCGCGGGTGGGAAAGAATTCGCCTACCGGACCCAGTGACCCGTAGTATTCCAGGGAAAGTTCGAACTTGGGATTGACCGTGTAACCGATGCGCGTGCCCGGTTCGAAATCCCATCCTTCACCCGAGCCGCGGCCGGCGATGGCCTTGCCGACCACGGGATTGAAGTCCAGTTGCCACCGTCCGAGCTTCTTCTCAATGATGGGCCGGATCTCCAGCGTGGTCCGGGCCTCTTCATACTGCTTGCGGGGAAAGGCGAACTCGGTGCTCAAGCTCACTCCCACCGGCCAGTTCCACGCTTCCGGGACCCGTACGCGCGGACGGATCCGCCAAGCGGCGAACTCCATGACCGAATTAATGCCCGGCCGCCGCGCCATGACCAGGTAGCCGGCCAACTCGAAGTTTTCGGTGATCCCGCGGGTCAGCTCGAAGGTCGTGTGCAGTTGGTTATGGCTGGGAGATTCCGTGCCATCCGGCCGCTTGGTGCCTTTGCCGACGTAATTGATGTGTGTCTCGAGATTCCACTTCCCCTTGGGAACCGTGGGGTATTCGTACACCTGGATCTCGAAGGGATCCTGAGCCCAGCCGATTGAGGCGCAGACGAGCAGCAGCATGAGAAAACGAAACATGAGCCATTAACTATAACTCGGTCGCGATGCGGCGTAAGCCTTCCTGAATGAATTCCGGACGCCCGCCGAGCCAGATCCGCACGTAGCCTTCGAGTCCTAGATGAATGCCCGGCACGATCAACACGCTCTGGCGCTGGCGAATCCGCTCGCAAAGTTGGTAGCTCGGAATGCCGGCAGTGTACTTGCACAGGGCGATCGCGCCCGCCACCGGCTCGTGGAAGCTCAGCCGCCCGCCCAGGCCGGCGAGCCACTCTTTGAACATCGGCAAGTTGTGGCGCAGGATCTCGCGCGTGCGGGCGTAACACTTGTCGCGATTCGGCGGCAGCACGGCGGTGCGCGCGACCATGTCGGACAGCTTGTTCGGACCAATCGTCAGATAATCGTGCTGGCTCCAGCATTCAGCCACCACGTCGGCAGGCCCGGCGATCCAGCCGATGCGCACGCCGGGAATTCCGTAGGCTTTGGACAATCCGCTGGTGACGATCACGCGGTCGCTCATTCCCCAGAAGCTGGGCGTCCGCTCAGCGTAGATCTCCGCTCCTTGATAGACCTCGTCGGAGATCAAGTAGGCGCCGGTCGCGTCGCATCGCGCCACGATCCGGCGCATCGCGTCCGGGGAAAGCACCGAGCCGGACGGATTGTTCGGATTCGAAAGGTAGACGAAACGCGTCTTGGGCGTGACCGCGCGATCGAACTCCTCCCAGTCGGGCTCCCATCCGCGATCGATGCGCAGGTGAAACGGGTTGATCTTTGCACCCAGGCTGCGCGGCACGCCCCAAAGCTGCATGTAGTTGGGAATTTCCATGGCCACTTCGTCGCCCGGCCGGATCAGGCTCAGGGCCAGCAGATAGTTGGCTTCCGAAGTGCCGTTAGTCACTTCGATCTGCTCGATGGTCGAACCGGGATAGTGCGCGGTCAGCCGCTCCCGCAACTCGATCGTCCCGTTTGACTGGCTGTAGCCGAGCGGCATATCGAGCGCCGCGTCGAGGTCCAGGCCCATCGCCGTCAATTCACGCAGGGTCAGCGCGCGGATGCCGCTTTCACTCAGGTCGTACTCCACCACGTTTTCCCAGGTGGATTGCATCCGTTCCATTTCAAAGGTTTCGATTTTCATGGTTTTTCAGCCACAGAGGCACAGAGGGCACAGAGTTCGGAAATGAACAGGTCTTCGACGCCAAGACCAGTGAAGTCAGCGACGCTGGTACCGGAGACGGGGTGCGGACTCTGAAGGAAGGCTCCCATCTCGATTGCGGATACCGCGGGCGCATGCTGGAGTTCGCCGAGTTTCGCACATTGCGCCAGCGAGTCGACCAACACCAAGTCCGCGCCGCGCAGGACTCCGGGGTCCAGTTCCTGTTTCCCGGCGGAGTCGGAACCAACAGCGGAGATGTGCGTGCCCGGTTCGACGGCCTTCAGCAGCGGAGTTCGCGATGCTGTGGCGGTTACCATTAGCCGACAATGCTTAGCAACTTCGGCGGGCGTCGAGGCCACGTGGACTTTCCAAGCCGACAGATCCCGGCGGCATTGCTCGACGCGCTCCGGCGTGCGGCCCCAGATCCAGATTTCTTTCAG